>DATAWG010000103.1 GCA_036267355.1 Pirellulales bacterium
TTGCCACTTCGCCTCCGTTGGTGGGGCGTGTTCACGCACGGTCGGGGCGTTGGTCGGGTGAAACGCGCTCGCATCTGCCGCGAGCGAGAATCCGGCGTGACCGAATGATGCCGCTCTGCTAATTTGGATCTTGCCAGGGTCGCGGTTTGATTCAGTTGCCGTGGCTCACTTGTATCGCCGCTACTATGATCCGCTCTAGCGATCCTAATTCGGAATCCGATCCAGCGGCCGGCTCTGGGGCCGGCTCCGGCGGCGCCGCGGGCGGCGCGGCGGGGTCGGTCGCGGATCGTACTGGCCCCGACGTTCATTCGCGGTCGCTTGGCGAGCTGCATTCTTCGGTGGCCGTGCCGTCCGAAAAGGCGGGGTTTTGGCGGCAATATCGGGCGTTTTTCGGGCCGGCGCTTTTGGTGAGCGTCGGCTATATGGATCCCGGCAATTGGAGCACCGATCTCGGGGCCGGGGCCGTCTATAAATATGCCCTGCTGTGGGTCGTGGGGCTGGCCAGCGGGATGGCGATCCTTCTGCAGGTCTGTTCGTCGCGGTTGGGAGTCGTGATGGGCAAGGATTTGGCGCAGGCTTGCCGCGATCATTATCCGGCCTGGACACGTTGGCCGAACTGGATTTTCTGCGAGTTGGCGATCGCCGCCTGCGATCTGGCCGAGGTGCTGGGCAGCGCCGTGGCTCTGAATCTGTTGTTTCACATCCCTTTGCCGTGGGCGGTGGCGATGACGGCGTTCGACGTGTTGTTGCTGCTCGCGCTGCAGGGATTCGGCATGCGGATGATTGAAGCGGTGATCGTCGTGTTGATCGGAACGATCGCGGTTTGCTACTACCTCGAAATTTTCGTGCTGCCGCAGACGGCCCCCAGTTTTCTGGAAATGGGCCGCGCCATGCTGTCGCCCAGCTTGCGAAACGAAGACATGCGCTATCTGGCGATCGGAATCATCGGCGCCACGGTGATGCCGCACAATCTCTATCTGCACTCGGCCTTGGTTCAGTCGCGACAATTGCAGTCGAACGATTCGTCGATTCGGCGTGCGATCAAGTTCAACACGCTCGATTCGGTGGTGGCGCTGACGGTGGCGTTTCTTGTAAACGCCGCGATCTTGGTTTTGGCGGCGATGGTGTTCTACGGCCACGACGCGAAGACTCTCGTCGCCGGAACGAACATCGACGAAGGGGATTGGATTCGCATCGCCTATCAGACGCTTTCGCCGCTCTTAGGCGCCGCCGCGGCCAGCGTGTTATTCGCGGTCGCCCTGTTCGCCAGCGGCCAAAGCAGCACGATCACCGGCACGCTGGCCGGCCAAGTGGTGATGGAAGGCTTCATGCACTGGCGAATTCGCCCCTGGCTGCGGCGGCTGATCACGCGGTCGCTTGCGGTTTGTCCCGCGGTCGTGATCGTCATCCTGCGGCCGCAAGCCAAGATCAACGACTTGCTGAACCTCAGCCAGGCGTTTTTGGCGCTGCAACTTCCGCTGGCGATGTTTCCCTTGATGCACTTCACCAGCAGCCGCAAACATATGGGCAAATACCGCATCGGCTGGTTTCTGCTGTCGGCCGGCTGGATCTGCTGCGTGCTGATTACGGTGCTCGACCTATACGGCTTGCCCGGCACGGTTCGCGAAGCGTGGAAAGTGGTGTCGGGAAATTGAGGACCGTTTCGGGCGGGGCCGTGCGTTGGACCACCGGCTCCGCAGGCCGCGCACCGGTTCGCGCAAACAAGCATTCCGCCGTCTCGATCAGCGTTCGAGCGCCCACGCTCGCAATTCAGCCGTTTCTAGCAATCGGGATGCGAGCAGCCGGTAGCCCTGCGTGAGCGGATGGCTGGCGTCGGCGTAGAGTTCGCTGGGAAGCGCATCGGGGACAACGGCTGCGACATGGTTCTCCGCCAGCCAGGAGACGATCGTCTTCTGCCAGTTGCGAAACGTCGGCCGTTGCTCGGCGGGAATCATGTGCTCGTTGAACGGACCGAGGATCACGAGTACGTCGTCGTTGCGGCTTTTCAAGATGCGAACGACGCGCTGGAATGCCTGCCATTGCAGCGAGTCTGGCGGTTCGACCCACTCGAACGGCGAGGGTTCGGCGCCGCCCGTGTTCCAGGGCTTGTGTCGGGCGCTGGTGGGGCCGCGCTGCGGATCGTTCGCCGGCTCGCCCGGCAAGCCGGCCGCCAAGGGCGCCAATGGATTGCGCCATGCGTTGACATACTTTGGCGGTTCGCTGCCGTCTTCTTCGAGGGTCCAATCGGCGATGCTTTTTTGATCGTAGTAGGCGGTTTGAAGATGGTTGGCCCAAGCGAAGAATGCGACATGGTTTTCGATCGCCGCGCTCAGCCGCGTTTCGGCGCCGGCCTTGTAGCACGGAATGCGCGGGTAAAATTGCGGAACCAGCCGCGAGTGATTGAACGCTTCTTCCTTTTGCGTGCTCAGATCGGCCTTGGGGCTCGTCATCCAGAGCAGATTGCAATGGACGATCACACGCCGGTTTCGCAATGCATCGCCGTAGTGTTCGATCAGTCCTTCCAGCGCCAAGGGAAAAAGTCCGTTGATGCCGCAATTGACGAAGCGATCGGAGCGGCTCGACTGCGCGTCGAGGAAATGCGAGAGCGTGCCGTCGGGGCGGACGTATTCGCCCCAGACGACCGAATCGCCGAGAATCGGAATCCGGGCGGCGCCGGCCGTTTGCTCCAGCCGCCGCTCGTAGAGCCAATAGTCGTCGCTCAACGCATAGGGCAGCCGGTAGTCGGCGTCGGCGTTCAGCGGTTCGAATCGCTGCCAGAGCCGCGGCGCCGCGACCACGGCAATAACCACGGTGGCCAGTGTTGCCAGCCATTCGCGAGCATTCAGCCGCATTTCGTTGACGCCGAACGGCGGCTGGCGCGGCGCGACGAGTGCCGCGAGCGCGTTTGGCGCTGAGTCTGCCGGCGCCGCGCCACCGAAAGCCGAGTTGCGGCTGGAAGTGCCGCGGTCGTTGCCAGACAAGGTCGAGTCGGTCGTCATTTCAAAACTGAAAGTAGATGAATGCCTGGCCGCCCGTGGAGCAAAGCCCGAGGTACAGCAACATGCTCGCCGCCAGCGCCACGCGAACGGGCGAATAGGCCAGCAGGTTGCGCACCCGCGATTCATAAAGCCATTGATAGAGCCACACCAGCGCGATCATGGCGACCATCAGGGCCGGGATCTGCGGGCTGGCCCACGCGCTGCCGAAAATCCGCCGCACGATGAGCGTTGCATCGGAGAGCGACGACGCCCGAAAGAAGATCCACGCGAAACACACGTACAAAAACACCCACGCTTGCTTGACCAGCAGCGGAACTCTTTGGCGGTAGAAGGGCGACCGCTCCAATTCGCGAGTCAGCATGATTCCCGCCGCATGGAGCAAGCCCCAAATGGCGAATGTCCATGCCGAGCCGTGCCAAATGCCCGACACGAGGAACACAATCAGCAGGTTGCGGTACGTGATTGCCGCTCCGCTCCGATTTCCACCGAGCGGGATGTAAACGTAGTCGCGGAACCACGTGGAAAGGCTGATATGCCAGCGCTGCCAAAACTCGGCGAGGCCCGACGCAAGATAAGGATTATTGAAATTCAGCACCAGATGGAAGCCGAGCATTCGGGCGATGCCACGGGCCATGTCGGTGTAGCCGCTGAAATCGAAGAAGATTTGCCAAGCAAAGGCCACCGTCGCGAGAACCAACTGCGTCGCGCCGAAGTTTGCCGGATTGTCGTACACCCGGTCGACCAACAGGGCCAAGTAATTTGCCAGCGCGACTTTCTTGAACAGCCCGACGAGAAACAGCGAAGCCCCGTCGGTCAGGTCTTCGAGCCGAAACGCCGGCGCCCGCTGAAACTGCGGCAACATCTGCTTGGCGCGCTCGATGGGGCCGGCCATCAGTTGCGGAAAGAAGCACACGAATGTCGCGAAGCGGAGGAAATTGCGCTCGCGGGGAATTTTTCCCAGGTAGAAGTCGATCGTGTAGCTCATCGATTGAAACGTGAAGAACGAGATGCCGACCGGCAATATGTATTCCCAGCCATGCGGCATCAACGTCGACGGATCGGCGAATTGAAATGAACTGTGCAACCAGATCAGCACTTGGTTCAGATTCTCGACCGCGAATCGGGCGTATTTGAAAAACAGCAGTAGCGCCAAGTTGTTGACAATGCTGATCAGCAGCCAAACGCGGCGGTTTTCGAGCCATGCTCCGGCCGCCATCAGACCCACCAGCGCACACGATGCGAGCAGCGTCGGCCGTAGCGACGGCGGCCCGAATGCGGCGGCGGCCGCCAGCGATGCGCTGAGCAGGAGCGAAATGGCAAACGCGATCTTCAGCAGCCGGTCGCTTGGTCCCCGAAGAAATCGAGCGAGCCGCCCTGCTTGTTGTGGCGGCGGCGGACAGCGGTCCAGCGGACAGCGGTCCATCAAAGTCACCAGCAGATAATCGAGCGCCGTCGAATAGATCACCAGCAGCAGGTAGTAGGGATTCCACCAGCCGTAGAAGAAATATGAGGCGGCCAGCAGCCAGGGGATCCAAAGCGGCGTTCGGCGCAGTGCGGAAAACACCGGCAGCACGACCAGCATGAATACCAGGAATGGCCAGGTGTGAAACAGCATTCGCCGGTTACTTCGCCGCTGCCGCGAGTTCGGCCAGTTCCGTCGCGCTTGCCCGCCGCACGCAACGAAAGCCGCAATAGTCGGTGGCAAAACAGGCGTCGGTATTGCCGGTGCGCTCGCCTTGCCGATACGTGACACGGCAGGCTTCCGGGCCCGATTTCCAATTGCCGCCGCGCATCACGCGCTTCACGTCCTTGCCTGGATCGGGCGGCCCCTTGGGATCGAGATGCGGACTGGTTTTGTAGTAGTTCGGATCGTAAACATCCTCGCACCATTCCGACACATTGCCATCCATGTCGTAAAGGCCCCAAGCGTTGGGCCGTTTCTGGCCGACCGGGTGCGTTTTGCGATCGCTGTTGTCGGCATACCAGGCGAATTGGCGGAGTTTATCCGGCGAACCGAAATCGAACGGCGCTCGCGAGCCGGCCCGAGCCGCATATTCCCATTCGGCTTCGGTCGGCAGACGATAGCCATTGGCCGAGTCGTCGCAATTCCACTCCGGCGTTTTTTCGTTGTAGCAAGGCGTGAGCCCTTCCAATCGCGAGCGCTCGTTGCAATATGCCTTGGCCTCGCGCCAGCGCACTCGCTCGACGGGGCCCCGGGGGTCCTCCTGCCAATGCGAAGGGTCGGGCAATTGGACGGCGGCGAACATTTCGTGCGTCACTTCATATTTGTCGATCAGAAATGGGCTGACGGCAACTTGATGCGGCGGAGCTTCATCGTCGTTGCCGTCGCTCGTGCCCATCGTGAATTCTCCGCCCGGCAAAGACACCATCTCGATTCCCGCCTTCGTAACCACGGGCCGACCGTCGCCGGCCGACGCGGATCCGCCGCTGCCCGCCCGCTGCTGACAACCGCCAAGCAGCGCAACGAACACCGCCGCTACATACGCAGCGCCTTTCGGCATTTTGGGCGCCACTGCCGGCTTCTCCAGCAGTGCCGCGGCCAAGCCGGTTGCACACGGCCGAAAGAGCCAAAAAACATACACGCATTGTCGGACCCGCCTGCGGTTCAGGCTCATGGCATTTACTCCTTGCCACGCGCTTTCGTCGTGAACCACATCGGTTCCTTATTGCTCGCGCCGTCGCTCGTTAGTTGGACCAGTTCGGCAGGCGTCGCCTTGTCGAGATCCAATATCCCCACATGTTCTGCGGGAACGGCAAAGATGTTCCAGTCTTTCGCATAGACGCCGATGATTTCGCATGCGGCCTGGAACGTTCCGCCTTTGCTCAGATCCCCTTCGCCATCCGGGCCGCGGCTGAAGGCGACATATCGGCCGTCGGGCGACCAGGCGATGTGATAAATCTTGTTCTTTTCGTCGCGGATGTGAAGTTGCCATTTGCCGACGGCCGGATGATCCGACTCGGTGTCGAGCAACGCCGTGTTCAGATCATGATCGCTCGAACCCCATGCAATATGCTTGCCGTCGGGGCTGACCGAGGGGCGGCAACCTGGAATCTTGAGATTGATAATCTGGTTTCCATCGGCTTCGATGGCGAGAATCGCATGGCTAAAGCCCATTCCGCCATGCACGGTGGACACGATCCATTTGCCGTTCGGCGCGAAACGCGGGTGGTAAAGATGCCGCAGATGGGCGCTGTTCGGATGCGGCTCGATTTTGCCGGTGGCGAGGTGATAAAACATCATCCCCTTCGTGTAATAATCGATCACGTCGAATTTCGGATATTCCTGCGGCAAATAGCCGATCACCTTGCCATCCGGCCGCCAGAACGGCTCGCGAGCATGATCGGCGATCTTGTGCCGGTCTTTCCCGTCGACATTCATGATCCACAGACTGCGAACCGCATCGCGGCCTTCGCCCGAATCGACCGTGTAGCAAATCTGTGTGCCGTCGGGAGAGACTTGCGGATAATGTTCGTTGACGTGCGGCGTGTTTGTCAGATCGATTTTGCCCGAACCATCGGCATTCATCACGAAGATATCGGAATTGCCATCGACATAAGCCTCCCAGGCAATCTTCAGCGGTTCGGCTTTCAATCGCTGGCGCAACGAGAGCGGTTCGTCGGCGCGGCCGATCGCAGCAATGAAAATCGCCATCGTTGCGAACACGCCGATTCGCAGGCCAATGGTCCGGCCCCGGCAAACTCGCGCTAGCACAACCGACGCGGCAGAAGCGAAGAACATGGTTTTATCCTTGTGCGAAGCGATCGGCGACAAAGCGAACCGCGGACAACGCCACGATCGGCAATCCAACGGCAAGCCGAACGGCGACAGGTCATTGTAGCGAGCGCCGCTTGCCGGCGAAACATGCTCGATCCGTCGGGCCGCGCGAGCCGCGCCGTGCCGCATGATGCCCCCAGAAGGTGGCCATACACCCTGATCGCGAATGCTGGAATTCGGCTCCGCGCGGTGGTACAAGAGATGCTTCCCATCCGCGCCTGAATTCTGTCGATCGACATCGGCCAATACGCGATCAACCATTGTGCGCGAGAATCATTGTGCGGCGAGAATCATTGTGCGGCGAATCATTGTGCGGCGAGAACGGTTTCACCGGGTCGCAGCCGTGCGCCCCTCGAAAGGAAGTTGTCATGCGACGTCTGACCATGCAGCTAATTGCAACACTCTTTTGGTTGTCGGCGGCGACTGCTCGGGCCGACGACTGGAAGCCTGCCGCTGCGCCGCTCATGACGCGCTGGGCCAAGGATGTGTCGCCGCAAAACGCCCTGCCCGAATATCCTCGTCCGCAAATGGTTCGAAAGGATTGGCTGAGCTTGAACGGCCTGTGGGATATCAAGTTGGTCGACGACGCGAACGTCGAAGCAGCCGACACCAAGATTCTCGTTCCGTTTCCGATCGAATCGGCTCTGTCGGGCGTGATGAAGCATAGCGACCACATGACGTATCGCCGCAGCTTCGACGTGCCGGCGGCCTGGCATGGCCGGCATGTGCTGTTGCATTTCGGCGCGGTGGATTGGGAAGCGACCGTATTGCTCAACGGCATGAAGCTCGGCACGCACCGCGGCGGCTACGACGGGTTTTCGTTCGACATCACGGCCGCGCTCAAGCCGGCCGGTCCGCAGGAGATTATCGTCGAAGTGTTCGACCCGACCGACAAAGGAAGCCAGCCGCGCGGCAAACAGGTAATTCATCCGGGCGGAATCATGTACACGCCCACTTCCGGCATTTGGCAAACCGTATGGCTCGAGCCAGTCGCGGAAAAACACATTGTATCGCTCGGCCTCGTGCCCGACGTCGACGGCGGCGCGCTTGATTTGACGCTGGGGATGAGCGTACCCGAGGATCTCACGGTCGAGGCCATCGCGAGCGACAGAGGCAAGCAAGTTAGCCGAGTCACCGGCCCGAGCGGCACAAAGCTCAAGCTAGCGGTTCCCAATGCGAAGCTGTGGACGCCCGACTCGCCGCATTTATACGACCTGCGCATTTCGCTGAAATCGGGCGGGCAGACGGTCGACGAAGTGACCAGTTATTTCGGCATGCGCAAGATCGCGATCGGCAAAGACCAGCGGGGCGTCGCGCGGATGATGCTCAACGGCAAGTTCGTATTTCAGGTCGGCCCGCTGGACCAAGGTTTTTGGCCCGACGGAATCTACACCGCGCCGACCGACGAGGCCTTGCGCTGGGACATCGAAATGATGAAAAAACTCGGCTTTAACTGCGCCCGAAAGCACGTCAAAGTCGAGCCGGATCGCTGGTATTACTGGTGCGACAAGCTGGGACTATTGGTCTGGCAAGACATGCCCGCGGGCGACAACAAAACCCCCGATTCGAAAAAGCAATTCGAAGTCGAGCTTCGGCGCTTGATCGCAGGACGCCGCGATCATCCGGCAATCATTATGTGGGTCGTTTTCAACGAGGGTTGGGGCCAGCACGACACCGAACACCTGGTCAATCTGGTGAAGGAACTCGATCCGAGCCGCTTGGTCGATAATGCCAGCGGCTGGACCGACAAGCACTGTGGCGACGTCGTGGATATGCACAATTATCCCGGCCCGGGTTCGCCGAAGCCGGAAGAAAATCGCGCCGCCGTGCTCGGCGAGTTCGGTGGTCTCGGGCTTCCCGTCGACGGCCACACCTGGAGCAAGAAAACGTGGGGCTATAAAGGCACCCAAAATATCGACGACCTGACGCGCGGCTACGAAAAGCTGCTCACCAAGGCGTGGGCCCTGAAAGACGATCCCGGCCTGTCGGCTTGCATCTACACCCAGTTGACCGACGTCGAAACCGAGTGCAATGGTCTGCTGACCTACGATCGGGAGATCAACAAAGTGATTCCGGATCGCGCGGCCGCGGTGGATTCCGGCCACTTACTCCGGCTCCGGTGATCAAAGAAGTGAGCCCGACCGGCAGTTGCCTCATTTGCGCCAGCGGCGTCGTTTGCCCGCAAAATGCCGCTTGCCGCGTGCGTCATGCGGCCGCCCGGTTCGTCATTGACGCGGCGCTTGCGTCACGGCAAATGCGCCGATTCGCATCAATCCGCATCGCGCCGGACGATTCGCCGATGAGCGATGACGAAATGACGCGAATGACGAACTCGCTTCGGGGGCCAACGCCGCCTAAACCGATTCAACCGGTCGAACTGATGATCTCCCCCAAGGGCGAAACGAAGTCTTCACCCCCCAAGAACGCGCGCGTTCTCCGCAACGAGTTTCGAAGCGAGCGCAGCGAAAGAATGCGAAAAACCTCGAACAAAACGGGTCTTTTCTCTCCGGTTCGCACCGCTCTGCGTCAGCATGCATCAATGGCCGAGGCGGGGATCGAACCCAACGGCGATTTCGATGCAACCGGCAATCTACCTTGTGGTTGCGTGATTTGCGAGGAGTGCCGCGCTGCACGGGCGCTGCGTTTTGCGCGCTCTAACTGGCCCGATCTGGCATCGCTCGACGTTGATTTGCAAAGTGTCCATGCTGTGTGGGATGGCCTGCCTGTCGCGATTCGGAATGCTGTGCTCGCTTTGATTAGGTCGTAGGGGAAGGCGTTTATGTGGGTTGCTCACGGTTGGGAACCGTAGGCGCGTTTCCAAATAACATCCCCACTCGGCTGGCTGCGTTTCAGTTCAGACCTGGAATAGCACGACTTGGTAATCCACGCGGACGCGCCATGCCTGCCCCTGACGGATGGGCTCATCCACGCGGGCGTAGTGCATCCGGCGGTGGCACGTCGGGCAGAGGATGATGAGGTATTCCGGCCCCAGGCATTCCGGCGGCGGGCTCTTGGACAAGTGAAACAGGTGGTGGGCTTCGCAATATCGCTGCCCATTGCGCATCACGAAGCCGGGGGATTCACAGAGCTGGCAGGTACTCCCGCGCGTGCGTTTGACGTACCGCGTAATGGCGCTCGGGCGCTCATACAGCTTCAATATCCGTTGGACCCGCTGGAGCGTTTCGGGAGTTTTCGGCCGCCCCGAGCGCTGCAAGTCGCGGAGTTCTCGGCGAAGCTCCTGTCCGGTCGTCGTGTCGGCTGGCGGACCCGTCGGACGGTCGCCCGCTGGGACCGACGCCGAGATCGTGGCTTGCTGCTTGAAGTAGCCCCGGACGTTGAAGAAGGCCCGGTAACGTGAATGGGCGGCGGCAGCCTCCTTCGAGAGCGTCTCGGCGTGCAGGGCATCGCCGAAGAAGACGCGATAGAGGGTGCGATCCTCGCTGTCACGCTCGTGGAGCCGACGCTCCCTAAGAAACGAATACCAGGTGAACGTCACGCGGTTGTCGGCGGCCGTTGTGGCGACCACGCAATCCTGGCCGGATAGTAGGCCGACTGCTTGCGATGCCTGGATGCCGCTGACGTTCAGGTCGTAAAAAGCCCCAAGGCCGAACAGGCGTTCGTGAGGTCTGTTCTTACAGTTGTTGAAGTACACGACACGGTCAGGAGCGGCAGAGTCGTCCGGGGCGTCGATAGTCTCGGGGTCTTCGCTGACCTCCGGTCCGGACGGGGCGGTGTCCTCTGGCGGCAACTCGCATCGAACATCCTTCAGGCGCCGCCGGGCGACCGTGAGTTGACCAGGCTCGAACAACTCACGCCAGGGGTTTCGTAGCACGAGGTACTCGACGCTGAGCTTCAAGGCGTCCGGCCCGTAGGAAAAAAGCTTAGCGAACCCTTGCGAGGGGTTTCCGGAAGCAAGAAGTTGATCCGCGGCGGCCTTGCCGCCGATATCCACCACCATCCGAAGGAAATCGCCAGGGACGTATGGAGGCTTTAGCTGCCGGGCCGCATCGTAGATGCCCAGCATGGCCTTATGAAACTGCATAAGCAGGCGCTCGCGGTCCACGGCCGCCCCCTTCGTCGGTTGCTTCCTCGTGCCATTCAACCGCTCACTATATCTCGGCAACTTTGCCGAGCCTAGTGGCGAGGCCCAGGTCATGTCTGCCTCGTTGCGACGGCAATAGACGGTTTGACACACCAAAGTCGAATCGAGATATCCGGTTGATTAGCTTAGGCACTCACGGATCGAACCCAACGGCGACTTCGACGCAATCGACCATTTTCCTTGCAGTCGCGTGAATTGCGAAGAAGGTCGCGCTGCGCGGGGCGCCGCTAGGGCGCGCGTACTCGCGTCCTTTGCCGCAAGTCGCTAAAATGACCCCATTCGATCTTCGTTCTGAAACGGGGGTGCGTCGGAAATGGCAGACCCAGATAAGGCTCGCGAAGAACTGCGAGTAATCATCGACGAGTTCAAAGACTTCTGCGACGCAAACGGGTCGATCTCGGAGGCCGACACTCGGGCGAAGGTCATTACCCGCGTCTTGACCAATGTGCTGTACTGGCTCGAGAAAGATCTTGATCGGGAAGACCACACCGAAGCTGGCCGGATGGACTATCGGCTGAAGGTGCTCGGCAAGCCTCACGTCGTCGTCGAAGCAAAGCGTGAGGGTATCGTGTTCACGATTCCCGTGGATGGATCGCGAAAGACCTACATCATCGGCGCATCATTGTCGTCGGATAAGCCGACCAAAGAGGCGATTGATCAGGTACGAGCG
The DNA here is from genome assembly GCA_036267355.1 of Pirellulales bacterium. Lineage (NCBI taxonomy): Bacteria > Pseudomonadati > Planctomycetota > Planctomycetia > Pirellulales > Pirellulales bacterium. The sequence goes on from DATAWG010000103.1 coordinate 11,568, forward strand.
TACTGCGATGAGGAAAGTATCCGTTACGCAATCGCGACCAATGGCCATAGCTGGATCGTATTTCGTGCAGTCCGCGATGACAGCGTTGGCTGGCGAAAGGGGCACGCACGGGTATTCCCAAGTCTCCAGTCGATCTACGACAATTTCACTGAGTTTTGGAATCTGCTCTCGTATCAGCAGATCGCCGGTGGCTCGCTCAATACCGAATTCTCGACGACTCTCAAGGCGTCGCGTGAACTGCACCGCGTCGTTTCATTGCTGAACAATGCAAATCTTCCACTTCGGAGGAACAAATATAACACCGACCTCCAGCCGCTGATTCGATTGATCTTTGAGGACATCGCAGAACAGAACGAACTGGATATTCTCCAGCGACGCTACATACATACTGGAACGCTCAAGTCGGTCGCCAATGACCTCAACATGATTATTACGGAGGCGATTCCTACGTTTCTCACTGATGACGGTGCGAAGCCTGTTGGAGCCGACCATGATCGCGGTGGCTTCTTGCGCTCTATAAAGGACGCTGTAGCGATCACCAGAGGAGAGCTGTTCCTGCTCCTCGGCGGCATCGGCTCTGGCAAATCGACGTTCCTGAAACGCTACCAAAAGACTATCGGGAAAGCACTTCTCGACGAGAAGTCGTTATGGTTCGTCGTCGATTTCATTCGTCCGCCGGATGAATCGATGATAGAGCACTTCGTGTGGAGCAAGGTTCTCGACGACCTCCGATCGCGATACAAGGACCACGAATGCGAAAAGACGAAATACATCAAGGAGGTGTTTGCTGACGACATTGCCGCGTTGGAACTGAACGTGCTTTCTGGCTTCAAGGAAGGGACGCGCAAATACGAGACAGAGCTTTCCAAATACCGTCGCGAGTGGACTTCCGACCTGTCTCGCTATGTCCCGAAGCTCGTGCAGGCGACATGCAAACGTCTCGGCTTGAAGCCTGTTCTCTTCATTGACAATGTCGACCAACTCTCGCCAGATTACCAAACAAAGGTTTTCCTGCTCGCCCAACTCGTTACGGGGGCCATGAGTTCCATTTCGGTCGTGGCATTGCGTGAGGAATCCTATTATACAGCGAATATGCGTCGCACGTTCAATGCATATTCCACGCGGCGGTTCCACATTGCTTCTCCGCTGTTCAAACCGATGATCGCGAACCGCATCGAGTACGCGCTCAAGAGACTAGACCTTAATCAAGCGAGTTTTCCGAGGTTTTGTGGGCTGGTGTCCGACGGGGGTAGCGGCGCAGCACCACCAGGCAAGCGCTCGATGGCGTCGCGGTGGCGATTTCGGGTTGGCTGTTGCAATGAAGTTGGTTTGCTTTCTTG
>DATAWG010000104.1 GCA_036267355.1 Pirellulales bacterium
AGCTGCGGCGGAATCCGCAGTGCGACCGAATCAAGAACGCTCCGGTTCCTAGGGGGCGTCGTTGCACAAATCGTGCGTGCGTGTCGATGCGACAACCTGTTCGCGCATGGCCGCGGTGTCTCTATAGACCAACCGCGGCTATGCTGCGCGCCGACACGCCAACCGCCGCTTGTGTGCCACTGGCGATTGCATTGTAGCCCGAAGCGTTAGCGAGGGACGCACGCCGCTGGACGTTCCATTTATGTGCGAGCTCAAGCGGCGCTCGCACTGGCCGACTGCGCTGGCCAGTGGCACACCGGCGAACGCCCCCTCACCCCCCAACCCCTCTCCCGCGAAGGGGGAGAGGGGAACCGGTGTGCCACCGGCGAACGCATTGTAGCCCGAAGCGTTAGCGAGGGACGCACGCCGCTGGACGTTCCATTTGTGTGCGAACTCAAGCGGCGCTCCACTGGCCGACTACGCTGGCCAGTGGCACACCGGCGAACGCCCCCCTCACCCCCTAACCCCTCTCCCGCGAAGGGGGAGAGGGGAACCGGTGTGCCACTGGCGAACGCATTTTAGCCCGAAGCGTTAGCGAGGGACGCACGCCGCTGGACGTTCCATGTTCCCTTTATGTGCGAACCCAAGCGGCGCTCGCACTGGCCGACTGCGCTGGCCAGTGGCACACTGGCGAACGCCCCCTCACCCCCCAACCCCTCTCCCGCGAAGGGGGAGAGGGGAACCGGTGTGCCACTGGCGATTGCATTGTAGCCCGAAGCGCTAGCGAGGGAGCACGCCGCTGGACGTTCCATTTATGTGCGAGCTCAAGCGGCGCTCGCACTGGCCGACTGCGCTGGCCAGTGGCACACCGGCGATTGCCCGCACATCCCTAGCCCTTCTGCCGCGAAGGCGAGAGGGGAACTGGGCGTTGGGATGGCCGGTTCGGTTGCTGCCGCGGCATACTGCCTCGGCCTGAAAGGCCGATTCTGCCAGCCCTTGCCGAGAGCACGACTATCCGCTGCTGCCGCTGCGAACCAGTGTCCAGCAGCGGTGGATTCGTTTGTTGCGAAAATCGGGCGGGACGGTTTGGCGGCTGATCTCGCGAATCGCGGCCCGCGGGATTTCCTCGCCGCGGAATTTGAATTTACGAAAATTGGTCGAGAAATAAATCTTCCCGCCCGGCGAAAGGCGCTCGAGCACGAGGTTCAATAGTTCGACATGATCGCGATCGACGTCGAAGATGTCGGGCGTATTTTTGCTGTTGGAAAACGTCGGTGGATCGACAACGGCCAAATCGAATTCGCCGCCGGCTCGCGGCGCCATGCGTCGCAAAAAGCGCATCGCATCGAAGCGCACCACTTGCTGGTGCGAATCGGCGAACCCGTTCAGTTTCAGATTTCGCTCGGCCCATTGCGAATAGGTGCTCGAAAGATCGACCGTGGTCGTTTCGACGGCTCCGCCGGCCGCGGCGTAGACGGTGAACGCGCCGGTGTAGCCGAATAGATTCAAAAACCGCTTGCCGGCTGATTCTTTCTCGACCATGGCGCGCGTGATGCGATGGTCGAGAAACAGGCCGGTGTCGAGATAATCGGTCAGGTTGACTTCGAATCGATGCCCCCCCTCGTGCACCACGAGCCGCCGGCCTTCTTCCGATTGTCGTTCGTATTGGGCCGGCCCGCGCTGCCGCCCGCGGCGTTTGACCGCGACGTTGTTCGGATCGACTTCGAGCGCCGCGGCAGCGGCTTCGATCATACGCGTGAGCCAGATCTGGTGCTCGATGTCGGTGCGATCGTGCGGCCGGATGTATTCGGCAATGTGCAGATGCCCTTCGTAGGAATCGATCGCCAGCGGCACCTCGGGCAGATCGCGATCGTAGAGCCGAAAGCAGGTGATCCCTTGCCGCCGCGCCCATTTCTTCCAATGCTTGGCCATGCGCACCAGCCGATTGGAAAACTCCTTGGCTTGATCCTCCCACCGCCGCCGGGGAAGGCTCAAGGCTTGCGGGGCAAGGTTTGCGGCTTGCAAGGGAAGGCTTGAGGCTTGAGGCTTGAGGCTTGAGGTACGAAGATCGCCGCCCCCATCCGCCGGGCCACCGTCGTCGTGCTCTTCGTCTACCTCCTCGTCATTCGTGTCATTCGCGTCATTCGTGGTTTGCTCTTCGTCGTCATCCCATCTGCCTTCGTCATCCGTGTTCTCCGTGTGATGCGTGGTTTCCCGTTCCTCGTCTTTCGCTTCTTTCGCGTCTTTCGTGGTTACTTCTTCGTTCTTCGGCGTTTCCGTGGCGGCGCGGTTGAAGACCTCGAAGCGGAGCAGTTGGCACTGGATTGCCCCGTTGTTCAGCCGGATTTTCCGCGATGGCCGCAAGCCGAAGAATTTTGCCGCCTCGGCATTGCCGGTGAAGACGAATGCGGTCCAGCCCGCCCAGGTGTGTTTCAGCGCGTCGCCGATCCGGCGATACACGGCCGCGGCCTGCGACACCTTCATCCGTTCGTCATAGGGTGGATTGGTGACGAGCGTTCCCGCCGCCGCGGGAGGCCGGGCTGCTTCGTAATGTGCGACTTCGAACTGCACATCTTTCTGCACGCCCGCCCGACGGGCGTTTTCCCGTGCCGCGCTGACGGCTTGCGGATCGAGATCGCTGCCGGTGATCGGAAATTCGAGCCGCGGCAAGGCCGCCTGCCGCGCCTCGGCCAACAGCTCGCGATGCAGCGCGGAATCGAAATCGCGCCACCGCATGTAGCCGAACTTCTGGCGAATCAAGCCGGGGGCGATATTCCGCGCCCAGAGGACGGCTTCAATCGGCAACGTGCCCGAGCCGCACATGAAATCAGCCAACGAGCTGCGGCGATCCCAGCCGCTGAGCTGTAGAATTCCCGCGGCCAGCACTTCGTTCAGCGGGGCTTCGCCGGCGATGGACCGATAGCCCCGCTTGTGCAGCGAATCGCCCGACGAATCGAGATAGATCGTCGCGCGGTTGTCGTTGAGGTGCAGATTGATTCGCAAATCAGGATTTTTGAGATCGACGCTCGGACGCGTGCCGCCGCGCTCGCGAAATTGATCGACGATCGCGTCTTTCGCCAATTGCGCGGCGTAGAGCGAATGGGTGCAAAACGAATTGTGCACCACCGGGTCGATGGCCAGCGAACCGTCGGGCAGTAGCTGCGCCGACCAATCGATTTCGCGAACGCCGTCGTAGAGCGATTTTTCGTCGGTGGCGTCGAACTGATGGATCGGACGCAACACGCGAATCGCGGTTCGCAGCCAGATGTTGGCCCGATAAAGCAGCCGGTGATCGGCCTGAAAATTGACCAAGCGGCGTCCCGGCTCGATCGCTTCTGCCCCGAGCGCCGCCAACTCCGCGGCGAGCACGTCTTCCAGGCCGAATACGGTCTTGGCCGTGAGCAAAAATTTCGAAGATGATTCGACAGACGCCAACGGCACACCGGATCAGCGATTCGGACGGGAAACGCATTTTGTTTCGATTGGCAACACAGCATGCTAAAGCGTGAACTCCAATTGTTGAAGTTCACGCTTTAGCGTGCTGCCTTGGCAGGCCAATTATAACAGTTCGGCAAGCCTCTTCAGGTGGCTATGGCTCTACCGAAAACGAACTTCCGCTTCTTCAGGCCCCTCAGCCTGTCCTCTCCCGCAGGGGGGAGGAGATCGCGGAGAAGTTATTTTTCGGCCGAGCGTTTGTCGCCGCCCGCTGCTAAAATGATCCGCGCGTTTTCCACGTTGTCGCCACTCGAACCGAGAATCCCGAGCCCCTGATTCCCACCAAGAGGAGACGTAACATGAAACTTCAACCCTATGTGCATTTCGAGGGACGTTGCGATGAAGCGATCGAATTCTACAAGACCGCGATTGGCGCAAAAGTGACCATGCTGATGCGCTTCAACCAATGCTCGGAACCGATGTCCAACATGAATCCGGCGATGGGCGAGAAGGTGATGCACGCGAACCTGATGATCGGCGACTCGGAGCTGTTGGTATCGGACGGGCACTGCCGGGGTGAAGCGAACTTCGCCGGATTCGAATTGACGCTCAATGTGGCGACCGAAGCCGAGGCCGAAAAGCTGTTCGGCGCGCTCGCCGAAGGGGGAAAGGTGATGATGCCGCTGGCGAAAACGTTCTTTTCTCCAAAATTCGGGATGCTCACCGATCGTTTCGGCATCGCGTGGATGGTGATCGTGCAATAACGGCAGAACTCGCGCCCGTATGCCATTGGCTCGACGCGCGTGCCACTGGCCCCGCCACTGTTTCTCGATCGGTCCGACGACCCAATCGCGACACGACGCTTCGTCTCGCAACACTAGGCGCGAAGCGTAAGCGAGGGAGCGCTCCGTTGCGGGGCCGCCCTCAACACAAGCCCGAAGCGTAAGCGAGGAAGCGCTCCGTTGCGGGTCGCCCTCAACACAAGCCCGAAGCGTAAGCGAGGGAGCGCTCCGTTGCGGGCCGCCGTCAACACAAGCCCGAAGCGTAAGCGAGGGAGCGCTCCGTTGCGGGGCCGCCCCCACGAACGCATTAATCCAATGTGCATCCGGCTTTTTGCCGCCCGCAGCGAGACGATGCCGCCGTTGCGGCGCTTCCTCGCTAACGCTTCGGGCTTGTGTGCTGATCGGCGATTCTTGAGGGAGAGCCTCGCTCCGCCAAGTGGCACACGGGCGGCCATGGGCGAATTACAGCGCTCCGTTGCGGGGCCGCCCTCAACACAAGCCCGAAGCGTAAGCGAGGGAGCGCTCCGTTGCGGGTCGCCCTCACGAACGCATTAATCCAATGTGCATCCGGCTTTTGCCGCCCGCAGCGAGACGATGCCGCCGTTGCGGCGCTTCCTCGCTAACGCTTCGGGCTTGTGTGCTGATCGGCGATTTTTGAGGGGGAGCCTCGCTCCGCCAAGTGGCACACGGGCGGCCCTGGGCGAATTACAGCGCTCCGTTGCGGGGTCGCCGTCACACAAGCCCGAAGCGTAAGCGAGGGAGCGCTCCGTTGCGGTGCCGCCCTCAACACAAGCCCGAAGCGTAAGCGAGGGAGCGCTCCGTTGCGGGTCGCCTCCACGAACGCATTAATCCAATGTGCACCGTCTTTTGCCGCCTGCAGCGAGACGATGCCGCCGTTGCGGCGCTTCCTCGCTAACGCTTCGGGCTTGTGTGCTGATCGGCGATTCTTGAGGGAGAGCCTCACTCCGCCAAGTGGCACACGGGCGGCCATGGGCGAATTACATCGACGCGCCGGCCATCGCCGGCTTCGACTTCGAGCCGTTGCCGTTCTCGCCCACTTTCATGGCCATATCTTTCATCGCCATCGCAATTCCGTCGGCGAGGCGGCGGCCATATTCGGCATCGGCCTGCGTGAAATGCGACACCATGCGATCTTGAATGTCTTTCGGACAGATCGCCAGATTTTCGACAAGGTTCTTGATCAGTTCGTCGCGTTCCCACGCTTCGAACGCGCGATAGCGCTCGCCGGCTTGTTTGAAATCGTTGGTGCGCGAGATCTTTTGCCGCACGAGATTCGCACTATAGTGCGGCGCATGCGGCTTGCCGGCGGGCGCGGCTTGCTTCAGGCCGCCCATCGAGCTCGGCTCGTAGTTGACATGCGGATTCTGCCCCTTGTCGATCCCATCCACGTGATAGGCCATCGACCCATCGCGTTGGTTCGTGGCTACATGGGTTTTCGGTCGATTGATGGGCAATTGCAGGTAGTTCGGGCCGATCCGATACCGCTGCGTGTCGGAATACGAAAGCGTTCGGCCTTGCAGCATCTTGTCGTCGGAGAAATCCAGCCCGTCGACGAGCACGCCGGTGCCAAAGGCCGCCTGTTCGACTTCCGAAAAATAGTTCACCGGATTGCGATTCAACACCATCCGTCCGATCGGGCGATGCGGAAAGTGATCTTCCGGCCAGATTTTCGTGTCGTCGAGCGGATCGAAATCCAGCTCGGGGTGTTCGCCGTCTTCCATGATCTGCACGCGCAATTCCCATTCCGGATAATCGCCGCGCTCGATCGCTTCGTACAGATCTTGCGTGGCGTGGTTGAAGTTGGTCGCTTGGATCGCGTCGGCCTGGGCTTGCGTCAGATTGCAAATGCCCTGCTTCGGCACCCAATGATATTTCACCAGTACGCCCGCGCCTTCGGCATTCACCCATTTATACGTGTTCACGCCGGAGCCTTGCATCTGCCGGTAGTTGGCCGGAATGCCCCACGGGCTAAATAGCCAAGTGAGCATGTGGGTCGATTCGGGCGTCAGGCTCATGAAGTCGAACACGCGGCGGTTGTCTTGCCGATTGGTGACCGGATCGGGCTTGAAGCAGTGCACCATGTCGGGAAACTTGAGCGCGTCGCGGATGAAAAAGATTTTGAGATTGTTGCCGACCAGATCCCAGTTGCCGTCTTCGGTGTAGAACTTCGTGGCGAAGCCGCGCGGGTCGCGGAGCGTTTCCGGGCTATGGCCGCCGTGAACGACGGTGGAGAATCGCACGAACACGGGGGTTTGCTTCCCCTTCTGTTGAAACAGTTTGGCTCGCGTGTATTTGGCAATCGGCTCGTCGCCCACCATGCCGGTGGCTTCGAACAGGCCATGAGCCCCGGTGCCGCGGGCATGCACGACGCGTTCTGGAATGCGCTCGCGGTCGAAGTGCGTGATCTTTTCGATGAACTGGTAGTTTTCCAGCGTCGTCGGGCCACGATCGCCGACGGTGCGCACGTTTTGGTTGTCGGCGATTGGATGTCCTTGCCGAGTGGTCAACACGGCTTGTTCGCCGCTGTTGGCGCCGTTGGACTTCATGCCGCCGTTGCCGGCTGGTTTGTCGGTATTCATGCCGTGTTCCTTCATTCTGGGAGAAAATTCCGTGGGACGAGGGCGCCGCACGATGGTAGCCGCGACTCCACCGCGGCGAAGCGAACGGCGCCCTCTGGCAGAGGGCCGATCGCCCCCTGCGCGCGTTGCATCTTAGCGGTCGTTTGTATATAGATCAAAGATATACTACCTATGTCAACAATAGACGGTTCCTATGGAAATCCACCAACTGCGTTATTTCCTTGCCGTCGCCGATTTAGGCAGTTTCACGCGGGCTGCCGAGAAATGCCTCGTCGCCCAACCGTCGCTAAGCCAGCAGATCATCAAGCTCGAACGAGAGCTGCGGCAGCCGCTGTTCGATCGGCTGGGACGAAAAGTCCGGCTGACCGATGCCGGGCAAGCACTTTATTCCGAGGCGGTTTCGATCTTGGGAGCGGTGGATGAAATCCAGCAGCGCGTGGCGGTGGTCAATGATGCAAAGCAAGGAACGGTCAACGTGGGGGCGATTCCCACCATCGCTCCTTACCTGATGCCATTGATCGTAAAGACGTTTCAAAAGCGATTTCCGCGGGCCGCTGTCGCGCTGCACGAAAATCTGACCGAATTCACGATCCGCGGCTGCCTCGAAGGGGAAATCCATGTCGGAGTGATCGCTTCGCCGCCGGAAAACGCATTGCTTCAATCCGAACTGCTGTTCACCGAAGAATTGCTTCTGGCGCTGCCGCCGACACACCCGCTTCTGAAAAAACGCCGGCTCGCGCTAGAAGACATCGCGGACCAGCCCTTTGTGTTGCTGAACGAAGTGCATTGCCTGGGCGAGCAGATTTTGGGCTTTTGCAAGCAGCAAGGCTGCTTGCCCGCCGTTCGCTGCCGCAGCACGCAATTGCTCACCGTGCAAGAACTAGTGGCCCTAGGCGGCCGGGTGTCGATCGTGCCGGCGATGGCTCGCCAATGGGACCGCCGGCGCTGCTGCGAATATCGAAGCCTCTCGGACCCGAAACCGACGCGAACGATTCGCATGATCTGGCACAAGGACCGGCACCAATCGCCGTTGGTGAAGAATTTCATGCAGATGATCCGCCACGCTACGGCCAAATATGCGAAAGCCTCGGCAGCACTGGAATAAGCGACGGCCGCGATTGAAAATAATCGGTCGATCCTGCCGTTCGGTTTGTCGTCTTAGGAACCCATCGTTTCGCCAAGGGTGAATCGAAAATGATGCGCCGCGCCCGCCAGATCGCCAAAACGCTTCTCCCGCGGCGCATCGCCGATTACTTGCGCGATCGCCGCACGAAATGGCAGATTCCCGACGCCGTGCGGGCCTTCGAAACGATCCGGGCGGAGGAGCCGATCGCATTCTATTCGATCGGCGCGCGCAACGGCGCCGATCCCGTGGAAACGTATTTCCGCCGTCGCGGAAAGATGAAAATCATCGGCGTCGAGCCCGAGCCGGCCGAGGCGGCAAAGCTGTTGGCCGACGCGACGTTGGACCACGTGCTGCCAACTGCCTTAGGCGCCGAAGATGGGGCAGGCACGCTGCAAGTGACTCGCCAAATCGGGTGCAGCTCGCTATTGGAGCCGCATGCCGAGAACCTTGCGAAGCTGTGCGTGGTTCCCGAATGGTTTGAAGTCCAGCGGCGGTTGCCCGTCGAAGTGCGGCGGTTGGATCGCTTGGTGGCGGAGTTTCGATTGCCGCCGCCCGACATGATGGAAATCGACGTCCAAGGCTATGAATATCAGGTGCTGGAGGGCTGCGGCGAGTTGTTGTCGGCAGTCGGCTCGCTATCGCTTGAACTCCATTTTCAGCAGTTCTATCGCGAGCAAAAGACGTTCGCCGAGGTGCATGCCTGGCTCTATTCGAAAGGCTTTCATCTAGCGCAATTGAAGCGCGGACTGAAGGGAGACACGCTCGTCGAGGTCGACGCACTGTTCTACAACCGACGGCTAATTGCATCATCGGCCCGTGCCGCCGCAACGCTCCGCTATTGGCGCGACCGATACCGCCACCGCTGGCGGCGAGCGATTTGACGCCTTTAGAACCTCCAACCCGTTCTTCCAGGAATACGCTCGAGTGCTTGCTCGGCTGCGGTCGTGCAGCTAACCTGGCGACCAGCGGAAAAAACTTCGACGCCGACCCTGCCGACTGGCAACATTACCGTAGCAGCCACCGCGCCAAGTTGAAATAGAGCAAGATCGTCACCACGTCGGCGCTGGCTAGCGCGATCGGGCCAGCGGCGACACGAGGGTCGAACCGCAGCAAGCGCAGCAGATTCGGCATCGCGGCGCCGACCAATGCCGAGCAGCTCATTCCCCCGGCGATTCCACCGAGCAGCACGAGAAATAGCCTGAAATTACCGCGCCAGGCGAATTCCATCAGCCCGACCACGGCACCCGCGGCGATGCCCAACAACAGGGCGGTCGTCAATTCGCTGCGCAGGCGGCGAAGAATTGTCGGCAGCGTCGGTCGCCGGCCGTGCAACGCTTCGATCGCCAAACTGACCGACTGTGTGCTGACGCTCTCCGCCAGGTTCAACACCACCGGAATGAACAGGGCCAGTTCAACCACCCGTTTCAATTCCAACTCGAAAAATCCGCCCAGCCAGGCGGCAATGATGCCGCCGCCAATGTTGCACAACAGCCAGGGAAACCGTTTGCGAAAAGCGTCAGCCGGCGAAGCGTGCTCCGCTTCGGCAGCATGCACACCGATCAACTGAAACAAATCGTCGCAATCGGCGCTGCGATTGAGCCCGGTCAGTTCGCCCGCGTAAAGATTGACATCGACCACGCCTTGGAGCCGATGTTCGTCGTCGACCACGGGGAATCCGAGCAGATGGTGCAACGCGAAAAATTGGCGGGCTTCGAGCACCGTGGCCGATTGCGGAATCGCGATGACCTGCCGGTCCATGATGTCGGCGACGAGGCAGTCGGGCTGGCTCAACAGCAATCGCCGGGTCGGCACGACGCCAAGCAGCCGGTTCATGTCGTCGACCGCGTAGAAATACAGCACGCGGCCCTCGGCGGGCGCTGCGCGGATCGCGGCCAGCGCATCGGCAACGGTCCGATCGGCCCGCAGACAAACGAAGTCGCTTCGCATGTGCTGCGCAACCGAATCGCCCAGTTTTTCCGCAGTCACGCCAGCCAAGCGATCTCCTTCCGCCGCGATGCGACCAGTTTACCCGGCGCGAGCGATTTGAAAAGCCGGGAAAGAGCTCTCACGCGGAGGCGCTGAGACGCGGAGATCAAAATGCCGGGCCTTAGCGGCTGGGGCACTCAGTGCTAGTCGCCGAGCACCGCGGGGTTCACGACGTTTTCCGGTCGCTCGCCGTTCAGGAATAGGGCGACTTGGCGGGCGGCGCGGGTGCGGAGGTTTTCGAGCGATTCGACGGATACGAAGGCGGCATGGGGACTGATGATCACACGCGGATCGTTGTAGGGCGGCGCGTCGAGCGGCGGCGGCTCGGGGTCTTGCACGTCGAGGGCCGCCCCGGCCAATTGGCCGCTGGCGAGCGCCGCGGTCAGCGCCGCCGTTTCGATCAGCCCGCCGCGGGATGTGTTGATGAGATAGGCGCCGCGTTTCATTCGGGGCAGCCGGGCAGCGTCGATCAAGTGCCGCGTGTGCGGAGTGAGCGGGGCGTGCAGCGACACATAATCGCTGCGGCGCAGCAACTCTTCGAGATCGCAAAACTCGACGCCAGGCGGCAATTGCTCTGGTCGGCGGCGGCTCGTGGCCAACACACGCAGTCCCAGCGGCGCTGCTTTTTCCGCCAGTTTCCAACCGATTCGGCCAATACCGACGATGCCGAGAGTCTGCCCTTCGATGCGCCTCAGCGGTGGCCCGGCTTGCAAGCGATATTGGCCCGACTTCGTTTCCTGATGGTAAAAGCCGATCTTTCGCGCCAGCGCCAACAGCAGCGCCAGCGCATGCTCGGCAACTTCGATCACGCAGTAGTCCGGCACGTTGGTGACGACGATTCCGCGGGCCGTGGCCGCTTCGATGTCGATATTGTCCAGGCCGATGCCGAGCCGCGAAATGATCCGCAACCGGCGAGCGGCCGCGATCACCGGCTCGCTCACCTTGGCCCAGTTGGTCATGATCGCGTCGGCATTGACGGCCGCCGCGGCGAGCGTAGCTGCATCGGTTGCCTCGGCCGCGACCAATTCCGCTCCCGCTTCATTGAGGATCCGCCGCTCGATATCCAGGTTGGCCCAAGCGTAGTCGGTGAGGAGAACTTTTTTGTCGGTTTTCATGATTGCCGCGTCGTTCGGCGGTTCGAGGGGGTCAGCGCTTCGAGGGGGTCAGCGGTTCAAGGGGGTCAGGCACATTTTTTCGGCGGAAACCGCGTCGCCGGGCGTAAACTCCCACAGGCCGAAAAATGAGCCAGACCCCGGGTCGTTTGGGATCATCGGTTCAGCTTTCCACCGAAACGCTCACTCCCGGCACGACGAACAACAGCCTGGCCGTGATTCGCCGCGGATCGAGCCGAAATACTTCCGCGACCGCTCGGCGATAAGCCGCCAACTGCGGGCGATAAAATTCCGCGCGGCTCGCGATCATGGCGCTCGATTCGACTGCGTCGGTCTTGAAATCGAGAATATCGACTGCAAGCGGCGAACTCCGGTTCTCAGCGCCGCCACCCACTGTATCGGCTCGCAAATAGAGCAGCAAGCGGTCGACGAATCCCTGCACGATCGCATCGTCGAGCCGAACGGCGAAGGGCCATTCACGGTGCAACTCCATTCGAACCGTACCCGCTTTCAGCCCCGCGGCGATTTCGTCGTGGATGTACCGCGGCAAGCCAAAGTTGCCCGGCTGTGAATAGCTCGATCGCGACAACGCCGCTTCGACCGCCGGGCGCGCGAGCAGTTCATCGAACCGATCCAATTCGGCAGCCACGTCGATTCGCGGGTCGGCCAGCGGGGCGGCCGCATGCAACAATGTCGCTCGGTCGGGCCGGCCGTTTTCCAGCCATTCGATCGATTCGAGCCATCCATGGACCAGCGTACCACGCGCCATGCCCGCTGCCGATTCCAATTGCAATCGCTGGGCAAGATCGACTTTCATCCCGCCTTCCAATTTCGACGGACTACGCCGATCCAGCCCCCGCCGCCGTTTTTTGGAAGAGGGCCGCAATTCGACGCCGACGGTCTCCAATTCTGCCGCGGCCGAAGCCGGCATCGCTTCGAGCGAAACGGCTTCCGCGGCGGGCGCTCTGCCCGACCAATCGGGATCGCCCGAGCGAAAGATTTCCGATTCCGGCGGGGCATCGTCGCCGGCAGCGAGCGCCGAGAGAAGAATGCCTGCGAAGGTTTTGGGCCAGGCGGCGGCCCCGCCCCCCTTCGGCTTTTCGCCGTGCTGCGGCGCGACGATCATTTCGAGCGAATACACGGCCCGGGTCATCGCGACATACAGCAAGCAGAGCGATTCGCTCACCAGGCGCTCCGTGTGGCACTCGAACATGCGCTGAAATTCCGGTGGCAATAGCTTTTGCACATCTTCGCTGGCGTAGCGGCAGACGCGCTCGATGGGGCCGGTCGGCGAGTCGCGGCCGACGACCAGTTTCGGCGGCTGTCCCACCAGCGGTTCGTCCAATTGCGGCAGCACCACGATGTCGAACTGCAATCCCTTCGACTGATGCACCGTCATCACACGAATCGGCGCGGAAAGGGGATCTTCGACCGATCGCTCGCGGGCCTGCGCCAGAAATTCATCCGGCCGGCGAATCTTGCCGTCGTCGAACGCGTAGCCCATTTCCACCAGTTGCAACATGCGGCTGACATCGCGGCGGCCGCACTCCAGCGCGAGCGATTTCACCCAACCGTAGATCGTCGGACCATATCCGTCGGCCAGCAGCCTGGCGCGTAGATCGGCCGCCAAATGCTGGGCGGCACGGTCGTCGGCGTGGTCGGCGAACCCAATCGCCTTGCCGAGCGGCGAATAGGCGACGTGAAAGCGGGCCACCGTGTCGCCCGGGTGATCGGCCAAGGCCAGGAGCGACAAGATCAATTGCACGGCAGGGGAATCCGTCAGTGGATTGCCCCCTTCTTGGCTGGCGAACAAATGGTGCCGCTCGCGCAGCTCATAGATCAGCCGGGCGACCGCCTTGTTGCGCCGCACCAAGACGCCGATCGATCGGCCCGGGTTTTCCGCTGCCGCTGTGGCCACGATCGCGGCCGCGTCTTCCAGTGTGGCCCGCTGCTGTTCGCGCGAGCGCCAATTGTTGCCGGCTTTGGGCGCGGTGCGCAATCGGCACTGGCCCGGCAGCGCAATCCGGGCTGTGGTGTGTTCGCCGAACTGTTCGCCCCAGCACTTCGCGGCCTCGCGGTATTCGCACAGCGCGCCGTTGGTCGCCAATCCGCGAAATACTCGATTCACCAGGTCGATCACGACCGGCGCCGAGCGATGGCTTTCGGTGAGCGAATCGTCCACGAGCCCCGACAATTCGCTCCCCAAGGCGTTGAGCAATTCGGCGATGCCGCCGCGCCAGCCATAGATGGCCTGCTTCACATCGCCGACGCAAAACAGCGACCGCTTCGGTTCCCCCGAAGTAACGCGGCGGGCAAACGGTCGCAGCACGGCCCACTGCGCAAGCGAAGTGTCTTGAAATTCGTCGAGCAGCAAATGCGACACGCCCGAATCGAGCCGATAGCCGACGTCGTTCAATCGCCCTGCGGCGAGCGCCGCGCCGAGATAGTGCGTCACGTCGTCGAATCGCATTGCCCGCCGCGATAGCTTGAGCGGCCGATAGGCGTCATCGAAGTGCGCCAGCAACCGGCCGGTTCCTTGCGTCTGATTGGCGAGCTGGTTGAGGAGCACGGCCCGCGCGTGATCGAGCAGCGGCCGATAGGCGGCTGCGAACTCGGGTGGAATCGTCTGTTTGCGGTAGGTTTCCGAGCCGGCCAACAGCGGGCGGGCCAGTCCGACCGAGATAAACCCTGCCCAATCGCGGGCCGAGGCCGTTTCAAAGTCGCTCGCCCGGGTTTTGTTCAATAGCTTTCCGTCGAGCTGCGGCAACGCTTCGAGCGCGGCGAGGGCCTCGCGGAGCGAATCGTCGTCGAGCTCTTGGGCGTGCGGCAGTTTTTGCCAGACATCGAGCGAACCGCCGGTTTCGCGATAATCTTCGTACAAATCAGACACGATGTCGGCGATTTCGTCGGTGATCGACCGCGTCGCGTCTCCTTTGCCGAGCAGGCGAACCAACTGCGACGTGTCGGAAAGGGGATGATCGTGGAGCACCTGCTGGATTGCTTCATAACGAAGTTGTTTGTCTTCGATGGCTTCGACGATGCGCCAGCCCGGCGGCAAACCCAGTTCGAGACCGAAACTCGTGGCGATTCGAATGAAGAAGCTGTCGAGCGTGCTGATCTGCAATCGATGCAGCCGATCGATGAGACCTCGCAACAAGCCGATGCACCGCGCCGCGTCGAGCCACGGCAAATGCAGATGCGATTTCAAATCGGACAATTTTTTCGGATCGTCGGCCGCTTCCGCCAACCGCAGCAAGACACGGTCGAGAATCTCTCCGGCCGCTTTGCGGGCAAATGTCGTGGCGAGAATATGATCCGGCGACTGACCCGCGGCGGCGAGACCCAAAAATCGATTGCTGAGCTGAAACGTTTTGCCGGTGCCCGCCGATGCCCGGATCACGATATGCGGAAACCGATTTTCGGGATCCGGCGATTCATCGGCACGTTCGGCGGTGACAGAATCTCCGCTCCCGCTTTCCGCCGCGGTCGTTCTTCGCTCGGTCGCAATCTTTGTTTTGCTCACGGCGAATCCTCCCCGGCCTCGGCCGACAATGCGGCAGCCACGAATTGATCGTCCTGACAAATGGCGGCGAATTCGGCGAAACTGCTCGGCGGCGGATCCGCCGGCGGCCAGAATTGCCCGGCCCGAATGCCGCGCACCGCCGCGCGTGCCGCGGCATCGGCCGCCTCCAGTTCCTCGGGGGTCCAGGTGGCAAATTCGATCGCCGATCGATCGATGTCCTTCGGCAATATCACGTAACCGAGCCGCACCGGTTCCGGCAGTTCCAACGAGCGAACCAAATAGCGATAGAGCGGCAATTGAAAATCGATCCACTCCTTTTCCGGCGCGCGCCCCTGGCGATGAACCTTGTCCGGCGACTTCGCGCTGTCGGACGATTTATAGTCGAGCACGGCCACCTCGCCCGTCCGCTCGTTGCGGTCGATGCGGTCGATGCGGCCAATCAGGCTGATGGGGCCATCGTCGGCGGGAAACATCACCTCGCCTGCGGCAAATTCTTTTTCGACTTCGACAATCTTCCAGCCTTCGCTGCGGTGGCGGGCTTGCAATTCCGCGAATTTCTCCAGCCGCAATCGCAACATTTCAATCTGCAGCTTGACCGCCGGCAGCGATGAATCGCCAAAAGATTCCGCCTTTAGCCTACCGAGCGTGCCGAATAGCCAATCGCGAATCGCATCGGGCGAAGTCGAATCGGCTGCCGAACCACGACTGAAATCCTTCAACACCGCGTGCAGCACATTGCCAAAGCTGGCCGCATTCAATTCCTCGGCCCAGTCGTCCAAGGCATGAAGGTTCAATCGCCGCCGCAGGTAATACCGATACGGACACGCGAGATAATCGCGCAGCTCCGTAACTCGCAACGCCACGATCGGCTCGGCAAGGGGCTGCGGCGGCGGAATCGGCAATCGCGATCCGCCCGATTGCCCCGGCCGCAAACTTCCCGGCAGCAAGATTCGCTGCCGCGATGGCGGAGCGGCGAGCAAGCGCCGCGTTCGATGGGCCAGCTCCTCATCAGGGCACGCCAAGAGCAAACGGCTCGGGACCAGCGGATCGCCTTCGGCCGAACGCCGGCCCACAATAATCTTCAACGGCCGCTCGAGCGCCGCCAACAGGCTGAGCGCATACGCATCGCGGGCGTAGCGGCGGGCATTGTCTTCCAGATTCAGCCGCCGCCGCAGTGCGTCGGGCAAGAACATATCGCCGCGCCGCGATTTCGGCACGATCCCTTCGTTCACGCCCGTCACGATCAGCGCGGCCGCATCGTCCCAGGGCAATTCGAGCCAACCTGAAAGCTCGATGGCGGCCGCATCGGCCGCCGGCGGAATCGATCCGCCGCTCAGTTGGCTCAGCAACAATCGCAGCGCGGCGGCGCCCGTTACCGCAGGGGCAAGGCTGGAGGGCACCTGCTGATACTCGACGAGCACGACCCGAATCGCATCGCAGGCTCGGATAATGGCTCGATCCGCGGCAACCGTGTCATCAAGCACTTCGCCGCCATAAATCGTCGAGAGCAGTTCGAGCACCACGGCAGGCCATTCATCGAGCGGCTCCGCCGGCCCCGCGAACGAACTCAATAGTCCTTGCACTCTTCCTTGCACAAGCCGCACTTCTTTCGCCGCTCGGTGCGACGCAAGCGCCTTCCGATCCAACTCGGCCGGCAAATGATCGGCATAATAATTGTCCAGCGGCGTGAGCCAATCGCGATCGACGCCCGATCGCGCCAGCCAGCGCGCGAGCGCCGGATGCCGCACCAGCACCGCCAGATCGCGAAACCGGCGGCGCTCCAAAAAATCGGCGACTTCGCCTAGAAGCTGGTACGGTCCGCTGCGCTCGATCGGCATTCCGGCTCCGTGGCGGGCCGGGAGGCCGGCTTCGTCGAGCCGCTGCCGCAAATAAGGCACGAGCGATGGATCGGGAACGCCGATCGTGATTTCATCGGCCGCGAATCGACGGTTCCAGCCGTGGAGCGTTCGCACCACCGCGTCGGCCTGATCGCCCGGCCCATTCGCAATTTCGATCTGTTCGAGGTTCAATCCCATCGCGACACCCTGCCATCGCTCGGCAACGACGCAGCCATATTCATCGAACCGCGCCGCATGGTCTCGCGGGGCAAACACGAGCGTCGTTACCCGATCGGCCACCTGCTCGAGCATTTGCCGTTGTGAGCGATTCAAATCCACGACGCCGACCAACACGATTCGGCCTTCGATGCTGCATTCGTGCTTCTCGATCGCCACACGCCGCGCGGTCTGCTCGTCCCACAACTCAAGCGCATCGAGAGCTCGCAAATAGCCCTGCTGCAATTCGGCGAGCAGTTGCCATCGCTCGGCCTCGTTGAACGAATCTAATTCGCGACCGTGTTGCAGAATGGTGGTGCAATCGAGCCCGTCGGCTGCCAGTTCGTGGTGGAGCTGGGCAAGCATCCGGGCCAGCGCGATCCAGGCCGGTAAATCGTCGGAGAGCGGAGGCTGATGCACCAATGGCTTCAGCCGCTCGGCTTCCGTCGCTCGCAACACCTGCAGCCAGGCAAGCTGTTGAACCAATTCGCCGGCCAGCAGTTTTTGCTTGGGGTAGAGTAGCTCGGGCAGATGGCCGGGGGTGACAATTCGTGGCGGCGTGAAGAGCCACCCGCGCTCGTGGCTTTCGGCCACGAGCAATTCCAACAGACGCCGCCCTGCTTCCGCGCCGGGGAGGGCGACGACGAGCGTTCTGAGATCGAAACGGCCCGATCGCGCATAGTTTTGCGCCAGCCAACCGACCGCTTGCGGCAAGGCGGGTTGCGACCAATCGAGCATTTCGCGAGCAATCGGCATCAACCGGATCCCAGGCCGTGCGTGGCTATCGAAGCGTGTACATAGCTACACCTTATCCCAGCCGCTGAGGGTGCTCAAGTAGCGCCGCGATTCCGTGCGCATCCAACAGGCACGCTTAAGCTCGGCCGAAAAATAACTTCCGCTATTTTGGACCCCACACCCTGCCCTCTCTCCGGCAAGGGGAGGGGGTCGGTGGAGAATTTATTTTTCGGCCGAGCCTTAGCTCAACAGCCGGCGCAGAACGGCCAGCACTTCCGCCGCTGCGGGGTCGAGCCGCACGGATTCGGACGTCGCCGTGGCGAGGTTTTTCACCTGCACCGTGCCGGCTTGCAGTTCGTTTTGGCCGGCAACCAAGGCGACGCGGAATCCGCGGCGGTCGGCATACTTCAATTGCTGGCCGAGCTTTTTGGGCTCGGGATAGACCTCGACACCGAAACCACCGCGGCGGATTTGCGCCGCGAGCCGAAGATAATCGTGGAGCCGGGCCGCGTCGAAATAGGGGATGAACACTTCCGCCGGCGTCACGACTTTCGGCAGCAAGCCCAATTCTTCCATGCCGGCCAACAGGCGGTCCAAGCCAAGGCTGGCGCCGATGCCGGGCAGCTTTTGGTTCGTATAGAGTTCGGCCAAGTTGTCGTAGCGGCCGCCGGAGCAAATGCTGCCCAAGCTGGGAAGCTGGCCCAAAAAAGTTTCGAAAATCGTGCCGGTGTAATAATCCAAACCGCGAGCGATGGCCACGTCGAGTTGCAATCGGCTTTCGGGCACTCCCGCGGCCTTCACTGCCGCGAGCAACTCGGCCAACCGTGCGACGCCCGTCTCGCCCCGTTCGCTGCCTGCCACGAGCGGCCCAAGCTGTTTCAGAATCGCATCGTTGTCTCCGCCGCTGGTATCCTGGGCCGAAAGCTCGGCAAGCCGCAGCACGTCGCGCGATTGTTCGGTCGTCGTGCCGGCCGTTTCGTGCATCTCGGCCGCGACGCCTTCGGGCCCGATCTTGTGCAGCTTGTCGAGCGCCCGCAACACGGCTACCGATCGATCGGCCAGGCCGAGCCGTTCCAGCAGCCCGTTGAGCACCATGCGATTATTGATATGGATCTTGAAATCGGTGAAACCGATGGCCAGCAGCAAGTCGTGGATCACCAGGGCAGTTTCGATATCGGCGGCGGGCGAGAGGGTGCCGATCGTGTCGAAATCGCATTGCATGAATTCGCGGTAGCGGCCGCGCTGCGTGTTCTCGCCGCGCCAGACCGTGGCGATGTGATACCGTTTGAAGGGCAGGCCGAGCTCGTTCAAATGCTGGGCAACGAACCGGGCCAGCGGCACCGTGAGATCGAACCGCATCGCCACGGGCCGCCCGCCGGGGTCGGGAAAGCGGTACATCTGCTTATCCGTCTCGCCGCCACCCTTGCCGATCAGGATTTCTTCGTATTCCAGCGCCGGCGTGTCGATCGGGCTGAAGCCGTAAGAGCGATAAACGCGGCGGGCCGTTTCGATCAACCGCTCGCGCGGAATCATCGCCTCGGGCAGATAGTCGCGAAATCCCTTGAGCGTGCGCGGTTCAATCATGGCAATAGGGTGAGGGAATAGGGTTAGGGGTTAGGGAGAAGAAATGCATTTCCTAACCCTAATCGCTAACGGCTAACCCTAATTGAGCACCGGTAGCAGCGGCGGCTTGGGGCTGCGAACGTGTTGGCCGTGCGTCGGCGCCAGCACGGCCTCCATATATTCGGCCACCTGTTCGGGTGTTTCGAAATAATGGTCGTACACCCAATCGTCTTCGTATTCGCAATCCTTCGTCGAATAGTCGCGGCAGACCTGCGGGCGGGTTTCGTAAATTCCGCAGCGATTGTCGGGCTGCAAATGCTTGCAGGTCGTGTGCACCAAGAGATACCACGTGCCGTCTTCGGTGAACACGGTGGCATGCTCGTGCAGCAAATACCAGCGGATGAATTCGAATTCTTCGTAAGTCTCCGGCGTTTCAAACGGTAGCGCGAAATAGCGGCAGCACTTCGCCGTGCAATACGAACAAAGCACTTCGCCGGCAGGAATCGCCTCGCGGCGCGGTTTCGCGCGGGTAGCCGTTGCCATGAAGGTGAACCAAAGGAGAGAAGCGGTTGCGGTAAATCCAGCAGCGGACCAACTTAGCAAACCGCCCGTGGGCTGACAACTCGCGGCGAGATGCCGCCCGACACGGCCGCCGCAAACAACGCGACGGGGTTATCAGGATTCCGATCAGGCACGAGCGATATTTCGTATCAATATCCTACCAGCGCGTCGGGGCCGACTTTTAAGCCGGCGACGCATTCGAACAGATTTGCCTTTCGCCGCCGGTTCTGATATAAACGCTCTTTGATCGGTCGATCGCTTGATTGGCCGATCACCTGAGTTTTGCCCACCTTTTGCCGCGTTTCGTCCTGCCTGCGGTTGAGAATTGTCGACAAGCGCTTGATGCCCTGGGGGATTGCGGTGCAGCGAGTTCGCTTCGGAATGGGTTGATCGTGCGCTGAACGATCGGGGAATTTCGCAATGATGCGATTGCCGCTCATTAGGTTCGCTTTCGCTGCCGGCCTCGCCATCGTTGTTTGCCCGTCAGCGCTTCAAGCCGGACAACCGACGAGTGGCGGCAAAAGCGGCACCGCATCACAGAAGACCGAGGCGGTATCTCCCGTATCAACGAAGCCGCCGTCGTTCGTCGAAGATGTCGTTCCACTCTTTACTCGCCTCGGCTGCAACGCCGGCTCATGCCATGGCAAAGCCGACGGCCGCAATGGGTTTCGACTTTCGCTCCGCGGCTATGCCCCCGAATGGGATATCGATCGGCTGACTCGTGAATCGCGCGGCCGGCGGATCGATCTGGCTTTGCCGGAAAATAGCTTGCTGCTGCGCAAGCCGACCGGCGCCGTTCCGCACGGCGGCGGGACGCTGATCGAGATCGCCAGCCCTGAATACAACCTGCTGTTGAATTGGATTCGGGCCGGGGCGCCGGGGCCGCTGGCCGACGAGCCGCATCCGCAGCGGATCGAACTTTCGCCCGGCGACACCACGCTGCACACCGGCCAAGCGCTGCAGCTTGCGGTGCGGGTTCAATATTCTGATGGCCATTGGCGCGATGTCACCTGGCTGACAAGATTTGCCACGAACGATGCCGGAGTGATGGACGTTTCGCCGAATGGCAAAGTTCGGGCAGTGCGCGAAGGGGAGACGGCTGTCCGGGCCGAGTTCCGGGGTCAAACGGCGCTTTCGATTTTCACGGTGCCATTCCATCGCGCGATCGATCCAAGCCGCTTTGCCGCGGCGAATAATTTCATCGATGAAAAGGTGGTCGCCAAGCTGGCGGCATTGCACATTCCGCCGTCCGAGTTGTGCAGCGACGAAGCATTCTTGCGCCGCGCGAGTCTCGATACGATCGGCACCTTGCCAACGGTCGAAGAGGTGCGCGCATTCGCGGCCGACAAGAGCCCCGACAAACGCTCTCAGCGAATCGACCGGTTGCTCGAGCGGCCCGAGTTCGTCGATTATTGGGCCTTGCAGTTGGCCGATCTGCTGCAGAATCGCAAGGAGCGCGATCACGACGTTCGCGGGGCGAAGGGCGTCCGGGCGATGCACGAATGGCTTCGCGAGCAGGTCAAGGCCAATCGGCCGTGGGATGAACTGGTGCGCGATCTGTTGACCGCTTCCGGCTCGGCGGCCGATCGGCCGGAGATCGGCTATTTTCTCGTGAACGTCGGCGAGGAGCGCGAGGCCGACAAATCGCAAATCGTCGCCTCGGTGTCTCAGGCATTCCTGGGCACGCGGATCGGTTGCGCGAAGTGTCATAATCATCCGCTCGAACGCTACACGCAAGACGATTATTATCATTTCGCCGCGTTTTTCTGTGCCGTGAAGCTCGATCGTGGGACAGAAATTCGCAAGAGCGCTTCGACGCTGTCGATGGAAAAAGTGCCGCCGGGCCGAAAGCTCGGCACGACGCAACCTCGGACCGGCCAGTTCCTTGCGCCGCGGCCCTTCGACCGCGAGCAGTGCACGATCGCCGCGGGCGAAGACCCGCGTGTCAAGCTCGCCGCCTGGATCACCGATCCCAAGAATGAGCTGTTTAGCGGGGCAATGGTGAATCGGCTTTGGAGCCATTTTCTCGGTACGGGCCTCGTCGAACCGGTCGACGATTTGCGGAGCACCAACCCGCCCTCGGATCCCGCTCTGTGGGCCGCGTTGAATCGCGAGTTCGTCGAACATCATTTCGACCTGAAACACATGATGCGACTGATCCTCAATTCGCGCACGTATCAACGAAGTTCAGCGACGGTCGAAGGCAATGAAGCCGACACGCGATTCTATTCACACTACTTGGCCCGGCGGCTCGGGGCCGAGGTTCTTGCCGATGCGGTTTGCCAGGCGAGCGGAGTGCCGGAACCCTATCCGGGCTATCCGGTCGGCGTGCGAGCAATCGAGCTGCCGGATCCCAGCGTGGAGTCGTATTTTTTGACGCAATTCGGCCGGCCGCTGCGGGTGACGCCGTGTCCGTGCGAGCGCAGCAGCGAAGTGACCATCACGCAGTTGCTCGAGCTGCAAAATGGCGACGGACTGCGCGACAAAATCAACAGCGGCGACGGCCGGCTGGCCAGCTTGCTGAAGAACGAACAAGACGATGGCCGAATCACCACCGAGCTTTTTCAAAGCACGCTCTCTCGCGAACCGACCGACGCCGAGCGATCGGCCGTGCGAGCGGCGCTTGCCGGCGGCCCGCGCGACGAAGTGTTTCACGATTTGCAATGGGCGCTGCTGAATTCGAAGGAATTCGTGTTTAACCATTAGAACGGTTTTGGCGGGAACGTTCCGGCGGCTAGCGCCTTGCCGCTCACATGCGAACAACGTTAGCGGCAAGGCGCGAGCCGCCGGTGTTTTAGGTACCGCATGCGACGCGCGGAACGGCAAGCGACATGCCGCCCGACTGTATAGGTCCAGATTTTACGGGAGTACAGCCATGTTCGACGTTGCTTTGAATCCACGCGTTTATCGGCGTTGCGATGGGTTGGGACGTCGGGACTTTTTGCGCGTCGGCGGCCTGAGCGTGCTCGGATTGTCGCTTTCGCAATTGTTGAAGAGCGAGGCGTCGGCCGCGGCAATTCATTCCTCCGCGGCAAAAGCGCGGTCGGTGATCCTGGTGTTCCTCGGCGGCGGCATTTCGCACCACGATAGTTTCGATATGAAACCGGATGCACCGGCCGAAGTTCGCGGCCAGTTTCGCCCCAGCGCCACGAATGTGCCCGGCACGATGATCTGCGAACACCTGCCGCGCATGGCGCGGATCATGGATCGCGTTGCCCTGGTGCGGAGCGGAGCGCATCAGAACAATAATCATGAGATCGCGACGAACTGGGTGCTCTCGGGACGGTTCGGCTCCGGATTCGGCGATTTCCCGGCGATGGGCGCCGTGGTGTCGCACGAAAAAGGATTCACTGGCGTGCTGCCGCCGTATGTCGCGGTGCCGCAAAATCCGTCCTTCAGTTGGGAACTCGGAAAGAGCGCCTTCCTCGGCGGGCGATACGAATCGTTCAAAACCGGCGATCCGAATGCCGCGAATTTCCGCGTTCGCGACATCAGCCCCGGCGAACCGATCTCGGCCCGGCGGCTCGAGCGGCGCCAATCGCTGCTGGCCGCGGTCGACGGCCTGGCCCGGCAAGTTCACGGCAGCGATCAAATCGCCACCTACGACGAGTTCCGCGGCCGGGCCGCATCAATGATCCTCTCGCCCGAGACGCAGCGAGCCTTCGGCATCGACGACGAGCGACCGGAATTGCGCGATCGCTACGGCCGCACCACGTTCGGGCAGAGTTGCCTGTTGGCTCGCCGCCTGATCGAGCACGACGTGCGCTTTGTGACGATCAACGCCGCGGGTTGGGACCATCATGCCAAGATTTTCCAACACTTGGAGAAGAAGCTCCCCGAATTCGACCAGGGCCTGTCCGCGCTGATTGAAGACATGACGTCCCGCGGGCTGCTCGACCAGACGCTCGTGGTCGTGTTCGGCGAATTCGGCCGGACGCCGAAGATCAACAAAGACGTCGGCCGCGACCATTGGGAGCAGGCCGCATCGCTGTTGTTCGCCGGCGCCGGCGTGCAGGGAGGCAAGGTGATCGGGGCAACCGACAAGCAAGGAGCGCAGGTAACCACGAAGCCGACCGGGCCGGCCGATGTCGCGGCAACGATCTACGGTCTGCTGGGAATCGATCCCCAAAAGATGCTCACCGAGCCCGACGGCCGGCAGACGCCGATTCTCGACAAAGGCGAATTCATCGGCGAATTGTTCGGGTAGAAGCGTGGCACCTACAGCGCGAAATCCGAGCATTTTTCGACCCGTTCTCAAGGCGGCGTTGCTGTCGGCGCTTGTTGTCCACTCGGCGGTTCCGATTCCAGTGCGGGCCGACGACAAGAAACCGGCCGGCAAGACTTCGCCGCATGTGATCATGACTGTGCCGCTCGGGCTAGCAGCCGGCACAACGACAAAAATCACCCTCCGCGGGCGGATGCTCGATCAGGCCAGCGCGGTTCAACTGCAAGGCAATTCGGGCGGCGGAAAAATCTCGGTCAAGCTGCTGTCGAAGGGCAAGGTCGCCTTGCCCGACAAATTCGACGCCGCCAGCGCCGGCGATACGCAGGTTGAAATTGAAGTGACCGCGGCGGCGGACGCAGCTGCCGGCGAAGCGAATATTATCGTGACGACGCCGACCGGCGCGACTCCGCCGCATCCGCTATTGATCGCCGCCAAGGGAACGCTTGTCGCCGACAAAAAGGCCGGCGGCTTTCGCGATGCGCAGCCACTGGCCGCCGGGCAATGTGTTGCCGGAACGATCGAGCATGCCCGTCAGGTACACGTCTACCGCATCGACGGCAAGGCAGGCGAAACAATCGTGGCCGACGTGCTTGCGGCGCGGCGCGGATCGCTGCTCGATTCGTTGCTCACGCTGTACGACGCCGAAGGCCATATCGTCGCCACCAACGACGATTTTGCGGGAAGCCCCGATTCGCGTCTCAAGCTGTCGCTTCCGGCGGGAGGGCCATATTACCTGAGCCTTGTCGACGCCTACGATTCCGGCAGCACAGCTCATGTCTTTTGGCTGAGCCTGAAAAGGAAGGACTAGGCGGGGCGGTGTGGCCTCGCGCATAAAAATGCGGCGCGCAAGCGGGGCCAGAGTTCCGACCTCGCGCACGCGCCGCGCAATTCCCGCCATTTGCGACCGGGGGCAATTCGCCCATCGGATCGCTGTCTGTCTGTCTTACTTCGATCCACCGAAGGTGTGGATGGCGCCGCCGTACCCGCCCAATCCCGCCGCGGGCGATGCTCCACCGATTTCGGCTCTCGATGCGTCCTTGGCAGAAAACGTCAAAGTGTGGTCGGTCGAAAGCGTCGTGATGGCGATGTCGCCATTTTTGTCGGATTTTTCGGGCCGGCCCGACATCGCTTCCGTTAGAAATTTGCGTGCATCATCGACGCTGGCGGTCTTCTCGGTTTTCTTTGCCGGTTTCGACTTCGAAGTTTGATGAGTTTCCCCCTCGGCCGCCGTGGCGGCGTCGAGCGCGTAGCTTTTGAGCAGCTTGGGCCAGAGTTGGCGGAATAGCGGCGTCGATTCGAAGATGTCGAGCGTGTCCATCTTACCGTTGATTGCAACGGCGACGCCGACGATGTTCGCCGAATCTGCAACTTGCTTGTCGAGCGATTTGAAATACGGCTCGAGCCGTTCGACCGACTTGCGATCGAGGTAGTTGCCCGCGAAATCGCCCGACTCGCTTTCGACCCGATTCTTCATATTCGACTCGGCCACCTTGTCCCAAACCTTGCCCTGGTTCTTATCGGCCTGCACGGCCAGCCGCGCCGCCTTCGACACATTCCCCACCGATCCGATAAACTGGCTTTGGTCAACCTTGAGTTCGACGGTCCCGGCGCCTTGAGCCACCGGCGAGAATGAATTCGTCGCGCTTATGGTGGCATCCGCGTTCGCCGCCACGATGCCGCGAAGCTCGGCTGCACCTCGGCCAACCCAGCGGCCGTGCTCGACGCAAAACACGGCGATCGTCACCGGCTTGTCGCCCGGCGGGATGACGTATTCCTGGGCGATCGTGCGGTCCTGCTGGCCGCCGACGATGATCTCGCCGGGCATCAGATATAGCGGTTTTTTGGAATGGTTTACCAGTGCCAGATGGTTCACGTCGGCCCCGCGAGATCCCTGGCCGCCGAACGGATCAGCTCCCGCAGCATTTGCAACGGCCGCGCCCTGGGCGTCGATTTCCATCACCTTGACCGTGCCGGCCTTGAGGCCTTCGTCGAGCGTGGTGAAGCGGTTTTCGGTTCTTGGTGTTCGCGATGCGAGAGGGAAGATTGTCAGGTTCGCATAGTGGATCGGCTCGCCGACGGTCAGATCGCCGGTCGCGGGTGCAGCCGGCTTTGCGGCGTCTGCTCCCGCCGCACGATTCAACAGCGTTTCGATGAAAGCGAAAATCCCGAGGCTCGCCAACAGGCCCGCATAACATAAGTAGCGTCGCATACCGCACCTCCTCTGTTTTGTGCAGCGCGCAGCGGAAGGGCTGCTGAAACGACGAACGAATCGCGGCCGCCGACTCGATGCTCCGCTGCAAGCGTGGCAGCCACGAATCGCAAACGCGCCAAATTGGGCGATCGCGCGAGGTCGGCGAGCACTATCTCGCCGCGAATTCGGCGATCAGAATTGCCCGGCCGGAACCGGCCGAGTTTTCGACAAGCGGGCAGCCGGTTCTCCGTTCCTAGCGGGCGCCGGCTCCCTTCGCCATCAAGCTACCACAGCCCTCGCCGGGATAGCAAGTCTTTTGCAGACGGATCTGCCGCAATGCCGCGATGTGGCCGCACGACAGAGGTGGACCGCAAGAATGCCACGCAACGATCGCTGGATACATTTTGCCGCGGGCCGATAATCTCAGTCGCGGGGCCGCAGTAGATTTGCGCGTTCGCGGCGGATGGTGGCGTGCATGCGGAGTGTCGGTTCGCTCTCGCCGGACGCGGCGCTCGTGGCGGGAACGCGGTTGGATTTTCGCTTGGCAGGCCGGGCGGCATCGACGCGAAGCGATTCCGCTTCGGCTTCTTCCTCCGCCGTGTGTTCTAGTTCGTCGTCGCCTTCGTCGGACGGTTCTTCATCATCGTCGGACGAATTTTCTTTGCCGCCGTCGGCTTCATCGCCGGCTTCATCGTGGCCGCCTTCATCGTCGTCGTCTTCCTCCTCGTCGGACTCGTCCTCATCGGATTCAGCATCGTCGTCCGATTCATCGTCCGACTCGTCATCGTCGTCCTCCGATTCGTCCGCTTGCTCCTCGTATTCCTCGGGGTCGGCTTCGTCTTCTTCCTCGATCGCATCGTCGGCGGCTTCGGAATCGCTCTCATCTTCTTCGGCATTTTCGTCTGCCGTGTCTTCGTCCGCATCGGTGTCGAACGGCGCCTGTTCGCGAGCATCGGGCAAGATACGGTTGCGCTTGGTGCGCGGCGGCTCGGGCGTCGGCTCTTGGCCGATCATTTCGGCCCATTGTTCGAGCGTGATCAGCACTTCGCGGGCCTGCGAGCCGTTGTAGGTGCCGACGATGCCGTCCTCGGCCATGAAATCGATCAGGCGCGCCGCGCGTCCGTAGCCGATGCCCAACGACCGTTGCAACAGCGACACGCTTCCACGGCCTTCGCGAATCACGATGTCGACGGCCGCTTCGTAGAACTCATCGCGGCTCTTGAGCCGCTCGACAGATTCTTCGGTGTGGTCGGCCGTTTTCAATTGCACGAGTTCCTTGACGAACTGCGGCTCGGTGGTGGCCACGAAATCGACGACTTTGTTGATCTCGTCGTCGCCCAAATACGTTCCTTGGCCGCGGAGCAGCGTGCTCGTACCCGGCCAGAGGAAGAGCATATCGCCGTTGCCCAGTAGTTTGTCGGCCCCCATTTCATCGAGCACCACGCGGCTATCGGTGCGGCTGGCCACTTGAAACGCGATGCGGGCCGGCAAGTTCGATTTGATCAGGCCCGTGATCACGTCGACGGTGGGCTTCTGCGTGGCGAGCACGAGGTGGATGCCGATCGCCCGGCTCTTTTGCGCCAAGCGAATGATATGCTGCTCGACTTCTTTTCCCGAGGTCATCATCAGATCGGCGATCTCGTCGGCGACGATGACGATGTACGGCAAATGGAGCGGAATCTGGGCCCGCTCTTCGTCGGTTTCCGGTTGCAGCCGATCCATCAGCTCTTCTTCGCCAAGCTGATTGTAAACGCCGATATGCCGCACGCCGGCTCGGGCCAAGAGCGCATAGCGCTCTTCCATTTTCTCGACGGCCCAGGCCAGGATCGCCTCGGCCTTGCGCATGTCGGTCACCACGGGGTGCATCAAGTGCGGGAGCCGCTTATAAGGGCTGAGTTCGACCATCTTGGGATCGATCATCAGCATCCGCACGTCGTCGGGCCCCCGCGACATGAGCATCGACACGATGATCGAGTTGAGACACACGCTTTTGCCCGTGCCGGTGCGGCCGGCGATCAACAGGTGCGGCAGCGTGGAAAGATCGACCACGAGCGGATTGCCCGACACGTCTTTGCCGAGATAAATCGGGATGCGCATCTTTCGCGCCTTGCCGTCGGCTTCTTCGATCACCTCGCGCAGGCGGACAAGCTGGCGTTCGTTGTTGGGCACCTCGATGCCGACGGTGTTCTTGCCCGGAATCGGGGCCACGATGCGCACGCTCGGAACGCGCAGGGCGATGGCCAGGTCGTCGGCCAAGTTGGTGATCTTCGCCAGCCGCAGCCCCGCTTCGAGCTCGATTTCGTATTGGGCGATGACGGGCCCGGTTTCGATTTCGACCACTTTCACTTTGAAGCCGAAATTGGCGAACGTCTTTTCGAGAATCTTGGCTTTTTGGCGAACCTCTTGCTCATGGGCTTCGAGGGAAACGGCTTCGTTCGGCTCCAGCAGATCAATCGGCGGCAATTCATATTGCACCGGCTCTTCGGCTCGGCTGGCCGCTTCGAGCTGCTCGATCACCGAATCGCGATCCTTGGCGCCGCCGAGATTGCGAATCCGCAGCGCGCTCGCCAGGCGGGCGCCGATGCCCGACTTGGGTTCTTCGGATTCGGCCGCAGCGTCGGATTCTTCGCCACTGCCGGATGTTGCTTCCGCCTCGGTTTCGTCGCCGGATTCCTCGGTAGGTTCTTCCTCGGTCTCGTCGTTGCTGTCGGCTGTGGCAACTTCTTCGCTGGATTCGTCGACGCGCTTGCCGCGAATCCGCACCGAGGGCTGCGGCCTTTCGCCGTCGGCGCCGTGCCTGGCATCGTCAGCGTCGGCCTCGGGGCCGGCGTTCTTGTGTTTGCCGATGTCGTCGGTCCGCGGCTTCGATTTCGATTTTGCCGTGGCTTCCGGCGAAATACCCCGCACCTGCCGGCTCACGTGCCGCATCGCCACGAGCGGCAGCCAAGCCGACCAGAATCCGACCCGCAAGACCAGATAGTCGGTCGACAATAGCAGGCCGGCCAAGGTCAGACTGATCGCCAGAATAAACGCTCCGGCGCGAGCGAAGTGCAGTTCGAGCAGCGTGCGCGTGGCGGCGCCCAGATAGCCTCCCGGCCCGATCACCGGCCCGGGCGTCGCGCCATGGAAGCCCAAGGCCAAGAGCGTCGTGATCCCCAGCACGGCAAGCCCCCAGCCGGCCGCGCGAAACCACGGATCGCTCACCTGCCGGCGGCTTAAAAGGGCCGCATCGAGCGCCGCCAGCGAAAGCACGAGGAAATACGCCCCCAAGCCGATCGATTGCAGCAGCCATTCGGCGGCCAGTGCGCCGGAGCGGCCGCAGGCATTGGCAATTTTCGCATGCTGCGGATAGACGAGCGAACTCGGCGGATCGGCCGGATTGTAGCTCAACAGCGAAATCGCCAGAAACACCGCCAGTGCCAAAAGCGCCAGCGCAACGACATCTTGCTTGTGACTGCGTTTTTCGAGCATGGAGTGCTGAATCAGGCGATTCGGAATCGCCGCACGCCGAATTCGGCGGTGGGCCAATCTTGGGCACATCCCTGCCCGACACAAGTCCTACTCTTGTCGAACTCCCTTTGCCGCGGATCGCGAATCTCGAACCGTACAAAACCGTTTGGCTCGATTCTCGCCGCATGGAAGTCTAGCATGCACCGGCGCACGAGGCTGACGCGGGCGGCGCCGATCGAACGTTTCGTGTGTGAAACTGATCCGGATTTGCGGATCGGGCAAAAGATGCGGCGACGCCGCGTTGCCCTTGCGGTTCTATTTGCCCGCCGCTCCAGCAGCATCGGCGGCCAGCAGCAATTCGAGATAGCTTCGCCGCTCGACGCTTTGCAGGCCAAGCTCGCTGGCAAGCGGGGCAAGCTGCTCCATCGCCTCGGAGCGGTCGCCGGCCTGCGACGTGAACTCCAATTCGACAAACTGTCCAAGCCCCTCGACATCATCCAACGCCGCCTCGACAGGATGGCCTTTCCAATTCAGCATGGCCACGCGGCGGCGCTTGCGCACTTCGCGAACCAGAGAAAAGCCAAGCGCCGTCAACAACTCGCAAAAATCGTGGGCCGACCGCTCGCCGGACTCAAGCGGAAATTCGAGTTCACGGCGGGTTTTTGTGTTCTGATCGAGCTTGGGCCCTTTGTAGGTGACGAAATTTCGCGCATCGATTCGCCGCAATCGCAGGGCTTCGTCTGTTTTCGCAAAATCGCGACAGGGATGCGCAAAATACTGGTCGGCTTGCAACGCCTCATCGGCGAATTTGGCGCCCAATCGCTCCAGCCGATTCATCAACTCCGCACCATGCGCCCCTCGATATTTTTGTTCGACTTCAATGTTCACGATGCACTCCATTTCTATGGCCGTCGGAAATATCCGGGCGCGACCCGATTACGCCCCGTTGCTCACCCAGGTACATTATATGGGTGCGGGCGAACGTATCGCGCCGATCAGGGCCAATCGCCTAATGCGGTTAGCGTTAGTGCGGCAATTTTCCGCCCCGGTTTCACCGCCACCACTCGTCGGGATGCAGCGCTGTGAACGAATCGATTCATCCGCAAGATGATCCGAACGACGGGGCGCCAGCCGACGAAGGCAACGGCCATTCGGCGAAGTGGATTCTGATGTTTTTCGCCCTGGCGGTGATCGGGCTAGTCGCGATCCAGTTTTTCATGCCGCACAATGCGGGCAACCAACAGGGCGGCATCGGCGATCGTTTGCCAGATCTGCAATTGCAGCCGCTTACCGGCAATGTCCAACCGGTGAGCCTGAAATTACTGGCCGGCAAAGTGGTGCTGCTCGATTTCTGGGGTACGTGGTGTCCGCCATGCCGGGCCGAATTTCCGCACATCGTGGAGTTGGGCGCCAAATATCGCTACCGGCCCGACTTCCAATTGCTGGCCGTCTCCTGCGGCGAGGGCGAGGACGATACGAAATCGCTCCGGCAGCCGACGGAATCGTTTTTGGCCGAAAATAAACTCGACGCAGCAACCTATTTTGATCCGCAAGGCTTCACGCGGCAGCAACTCGACAAAGTCGCCGGCTTCGAGGGCTATCCGACAACGCTCGTCTTGGACCGCAAGGGAATCATCCGCGGCCTATGGGTCGGCTATGAGCCGGGCGTGGAACAGAAGATCGGCGATCTTGTCGCCAAGCTGTTGGCCGACCCGCCAGCCAAGTGAGCAACGCGCCGCATCCACCGGCAGACTGCGCTTGCCAGTGGCCCACTGCATGCCGCTCTCACTGCATGCCGCTCTCACTGCAGCCGGTCGAGCATTTGGCGAGCCGCGGCGACGGGATCGGCCGATGAAACAATCGCTCCGCTGACGGCCACTCGGCCAATGCCCGTGGCGAGAACCTCGGCCAAATTCTCAAACCCGATGCCGCCGATTGCGAACGCAGGCAGGCGAATTTCGATCGCCACTTCCCGGGCAACCGCCAAGCCAGCCAACTCGGGAAAACTCTTGGTAGACGATGAAAACGTCGGCCCGACGCCGATGTAGTTGGCGCCGTCGATCACCGCCCGCCGCGCCTGGGCAATCGAATGCGTCGAAACGCCGACGAGCATCCGTGGCCCGACGATCTGCCGCACCTCTTTCACGCCCAATTCATCCTGGCCGACATGAACGCCGTCGGCATGCACCAGTGCCGCCAGATCGGGTCGATCGTTCATCACCAGCAACGTCGCCGACCGCGCCGTGATCTCCCGCAAACGGCGGCAGCACGCCAAAAGCGATCGATCGGAAAGGCGCTTGTCGCGAAATTGCAACACGTGCACGCCCGTGCCGACCAGCGCTTCGGCGAGCTTGGCCATTTCTTCGACCGAACCACGGCCATCGATCAATACGTACAATCGCGCATCGGCGAGCCGCGCGAGGCTATCGCTCGTCGAAAGGATGGCCCGGCCGATCGTGTAGGCCCGATAGCGCAGCGACTCGAGTTGCGAGGCGACGCCGGGATCGAACAACTTCGCGAATTCTTCCAGGCTGCGCAGGGCTTGTTGCACGCGTTGCAGCGCGGCATTGACAACGGCAGCGGCGTCCGGGCGACGCTGCTCCGCCGATGTGGAAATCCCGGTGCCGACGTCGCCCGGCGTGTCACGAGCCGCCAAGCGGTCGGCCGTCGAAACGGCCGCGAGTGCAGTGGTCAGATCGTGGCGCATTTGCTTGGCGAGCGCCGTGAGATGCCGGTCATCGAGCGCGAAGCGGACGAAATCTTCGACCACGCGAAGCCCCTCGCTTGCCCGATTTGCGGCCGCATCGATAATCCGCAGGACACCGATTTCCGGGATGGCGGGCCGCCGCGAATCGTGCGACACCGAGTCGCCGGCCGGCGCACGGGTGCTGGCGACGGAAATCGCGTCGCGCGCGGCAGTGCGCAGTTCGCGGTTATCCGATTCGCTGCCGTCTTGCTGGGGCTGCTGGCCCGCCGTTGTCGACCAATCAACCACGAGCGGCCCGGGATCGTGGCCGTAGAGTCGATGAATCTCCCGTTCGAGTTGATCGCGATGCAAGCCGCGCTGCTTTAGCCATGTCGTCACTTCGGTCTGGGTGGAGGCGATGCCGAGCAACAGGTGTTCGGTCGCCAGTTCCAAGGGCTGCGGATAGTCGACCAGACAATGCGATGCAGCTGCGACAGCCGCTTGCACCTCCTCCGACCAACGCCGGCCTGAGCCGGGCAAAAAATCGTCGGCCGGCAACGAGACCAGCTCGGGCCAGCGATCGAGCACCACCACGGTTTCGACGCCGATGTCGGCCAGCATTCGCGCCGCCCGGCAGTCGGGCTCGCTCAACAGTCCGAGCAGAAGTTCGACCAAACCGATGGGCGATAGCACGAGTTCGGCCGACGGCCCGACGGCCGCTTCCAGGGCCGCAAGATCGGCTTCGGGCAGCCAGTTCGCCGCTTCAGTAAATGCCCTTTGGGCGCCGGGCGTGAGAAGAGTGTGCATTCTTGGGAAACCGGCACGGAATAAATGCAAGCGTGGCGACGCTACGAACAACGGTTGCCCGCACCATCTGCCGCTAGTCCTGATTCGTTCAATTTCGCAAAACATGGGCGTTTCTGCAAACGGCCAAAATAGGCACCGCACCGGAGCGAATCCTTAGCCGAATTGCCCTTTGCGGCCTGATGGCGTTTTGGGATACTCCGCGCCGCCATGGACTTTCAATAGCGGCGATACTGGCCGAGGCAGGGACACACGCGGCGAGAAGCTGGCATGGACGGGAGAATGGTTCACTATTCGATCATCGTTCCCGAGCGCGATCGGGGCGAGGAACTGCGCCGGCAGTTGCCGCAGTTGGTCGACATGCTGGATCGGCTCAGGCTGCCCTACGAAATTATTTGCGTCGACGATGGCTCGGCGCCGTGGACGCAAAAAGTTTTGGAACAACTGCTGGCCGAACAGCCGGCGATGCGACTTTTGGTCTTGGACAATGCGGCAGGAGCGAGCGTGGCGCTCTCGATCGGCGTGGCGGAGGCTCGCGGCGACATCGTGATCGCGATCGAGGCCGGCCAGCGCTACGCCGTCGAAGGAATTCCGCACTTGATCGCCCGGTTGTCGCGACTGGATTTGGTCTACGTGCGGCGTCGACTCAGCGGCTGGCGGAAGTTTTGGCATCGTGTCGGCCGTATCCCGCGAGCGATACTCTTGGGATTGGATGTTCGCCATCCGGAATGCCTGCTATGGGCGGCTCGGCGTGAAGCCGTGGCGGGGATTCATCTCTCGCCGGGCATGCGAAGGTATTTGCCATGGCTGGCGGCGCGGCGAGGCTTTCGCGTCGGCGACATGTACGTCGACGAATCGCTGGCCGGTGATTTCGCCACTGCCGAAAGCGCCGATGCCACCGGCAAGCAAAGTATGCCGGTGCCGGCGTTGCCGGATGGCCGCCGCAATCCGATGGATCTCTTGACGGCGTGGTGGCTCTGTCGCCGCTGGCGGAGCGATGTGTTCCACGAAGTGATGCCCGAGGGCAGCGGCCTTGCAATGCCTGTCGAACGAACGGATCGGCAAACTTACCGAGCGAAGAGTGCATGAAGATTTTCTTTTCGGCCGGCGAGCCGAGCGGCGATTTGCACGGTGCGAACCTGGTCCGGCAATTGCGCGCCCAGCGGTCCGACGTCGAATGCGTCGGCTACGGCGGCCCCTTGATGGCCGCTGCCGGATGCGAATTGCACGCCGATCTGACCGCGCTCGCGGTGATGTTTTTGCTGAGGGCGATCTTGCATCTGCCCGAATTTCTTGCCCTGGCCGGCCGAGCCGACCGCTATTTTCGCCACCATCGGCCCGACGCCGTCGTGCTGATCGACTACCCGGGATTCAATTGGTGGATTGCAAAGCGGGCCAAGGCACACGGAATACCGGTCTACTATTTCGCCCCGCCGCAGATTTGGGCCTGGGCCCAACACCGCGTGAAGAAAATGCGGCGGCTGGTTGATCATGTGCTCTGTGGATTGGCGTTCGAGGCCGAATGGTTTCGCGCCCATGGCTGCAATGCCACGCTCGTGGGTCATCCGTTTTTCGATGAAGTGCGCCGGCAACAACTCGATCAGAACTTTTTGAGCGAAGCACGGGCGCGGCATCCCGGCCGGCGATTGGTCGCCATTCTGCCCGGCTCGCGAACACAAGAGGTAACGAATAATCTCGAACAATTTCTAAAAGCCGCGGCAATAGTCCGGGCACGGGTGCCGGATGTTTGGTTTGCCGTCGCAGCGTTCAAATCGCAGCATGCCGAATTCGCTCGCCAGCGCATTGCCGAATCGGGTCTGCCAATCGAGGTGTGCGTCGGACGCACGCCCGAGCTAATTCACTTGTCGGAATGTTGCATGGCGGTGTCGGGCTCGGTGTCGCTCGAGCTGCTGTTTCAGAAGAAACCGACGGTGATCCAATATCGGATCGGCCGGATCGGGTTTCAGTTGCAAAAGGCTTTCCGAAAGTCGAAATACATCACGCTCGTGAATTTGCTGGCGGCGAAAGATCCGCTTGGCAGCGCGACCGGAAGCAAGTCGGCGGCGACGGCCGACCGGCCTTTGTTTCCCGAATTCTTGAGTTGCGAGGATTGCTCGCTCGCCGTGGCAGCGCAGTTGATTCGCTGGCTGCTCGATGCGGAGCAGCGCGAGGGATTGGTCGCGGAATTGGCGAAGCTAAAAGCGCGAGTGGCCCACGGTGGCGCGACGCAAGCAGCGGCTGCCTATATTCTCAAAACGCTCGTTCGCCCGATTGCACCGCCTCGGCCGCATTTTCAGCCCGGAATGGCGGTCGCATCCAGCGGCGGCGCAGAAGCGGCGACGGCCGGGTCGGAATCGCCGGCTCAGAGCAGCACCGCGCCGGCGGCCGACATGCCACGAGCAGCGTAGGCGAAGGGCAAAGAATATCTCGGGCGTATTGGTGTGCCACAAGCGCGGTCTGCCAGTGCCGTGTGCCACTGGCAAGCCCAGTCTGCCAGTGCCGAACCGCCGACGGACGTTGAGCAGTTGGAAGAATCGATCTCGGGCAACTACGACGGCAATCGCCCCTTGGTCAGGCAAGGCCCACTCTCACTCACACGGGCAGACCGCGATTGCCAATGGCACACGCAATTCCGCCAACACTGGCACGCTTTCCGTTCGCAACGCTTAAGAACCCACCGGCTCAACGAACGGATTCGAAGGAGCCGTTCCTTTCCGCCTCGCTGGCCACGATGTCGCCATCCTTGTCGGCGAACAGCAGGCTGGGGTTTCCTTTGAGCATGCCGACGAAGATTCGGTTCTTGCCGTTGCTATCCTTGATCGTGAGATTGGAGT
Source organism: Pirellulales bacterium (assembly GCA_036267355.1). Classification (NCBI taxonomy): domain Bacteria; kingdom Pseudomonadati; phylum Planctomycetota; class Planctomycetia; order Pirellulales; species Pirellulales bacterium. The sequence continues at coordinate 35,647 of DATAWG010000104.1, forward strand.
TGTCCTTTTTGCCGATGAGGCCCCCGACTTTGTTGCCCGCGTCGTCGAACAGCAGAAGCTGCCGCACTTCGAGCGACTGAAATTTGCCTGTGCTGGCCGAGATCGACGCCGGCGGCTTCGGATCCGCTCCGACGAGCCAAGGCAACAGGGCCAACGCGAGGCCCGCGAAGAGAATCGCATTCAACCGTTCGAGCCTCTTGCATTCGAGTTTCCATGTTTTTTCTTCCTGTTTTGGCTTGGTAATCGTAAGTGCGACTGAGCGGATGAGAGCATACGCCGAATCGACCCCTTCTGTGGCCGATTCCAGCGCCGGACGGCATTAAGTTTGCTGATACTAGGGATACCGGTTCTGATTGCTTTTCAAGCGGAGAGTGCCCAAATATGCCAAAGAAGGTCGCGAAACAATCCGTCAACGGCGAATGCAAACTGGCGCCCTACGTCGATGCGAAGTGCAAATTCATCAATGTGGTCATCGAAACGCCGCGCGGCAATCGGAACAAATTCAAATACGACGATGAACTTCATTGCTTTCGCCTCGGGAGTGTGTTGCCGGCTGGAGCCACGTTTCCCTACGATTTCGGCTTCGTGCCCGGCACCAAAGCTGCCGATGGCGATCCAATCGACGTTCTGCTGCTGATGGACGAATCGGCATTCCCAGGCTGTTTGGTTTGCGCGCGATTGATCGGCGTGATCGAAGCCGAGCAAATCGAAGGGAAAAAGAAGATTCGCAACGATCGACTAATCGCCGTCGCCACGGACGCCCACGATTATCGTGATGTTCGCTCGCTCGACGACATCAACTCCAACTTGCTCGAAGAGCTCGAACACTTCTTTGCTTCCTACAATGAGATGCGCGGCAAAGTGTACAAGTTGCTCGGCGGGCGCGGGCCGAAGCAGGCCCGAAAGCTGCTCGAGCGCGCGATCAAGAACCACGGCCGATAAGGTCGTTGCGGATTCGATGCGGAGCTTCGTGCTATGGTGTTCGCGGATTTCGGCAGCCCGATCGTGCATGTGCTCACACTGGTTTTCGGCGAAGACAAGCCGCACCATTCGCTGGAGATCTATCAAGTTGCAGCGCGAGCGATGCTCGCCTACATCATCGGCCTGGCGGCGGTGCGCATCGGCAAAGGGCGCGGCATCGGACGGATCACGCTGCTCGATATCCTGCTGGGATTCATGCTCGGGCCATTGCTCAGCCCCGCCATCACGGGCACCACGGCCCTTTCCGCCAGCGCCGTCGGGGCCATCGTGCTCGTGGCCATGTATTGGCTGATCACCTTTCTCTCCTACCGCTCGTCGGGCTTCGGACTATTCGTGAAAGGCAAGGCCCGGCTGATCGTCGAAGATGGAAACCTGGACCGCAAGAACATGCGGCTCGCGCATTTTTCCGAGAACGATCTGCTGGAAGAGCTGCGCCTGCACGGCATCGAAGACATCCAGCGCGTAAAGCGCGCGTATGTCGAACGCAGCGGCGCGATCAGCGTGATCAAACAGGACAGCGGCCTGCCGCGTTAGCACGATGGCAATCGCTGCTATCCTGTCCGCGCAAAGGTTTCGGGCTAGCGTGTCAAAGTGTTGTCTACGGGTGATCGCTTGTGTGCCGCTGCCTCTGCCAGTGCCCAAAATCGTCGATCATTCCTGCACTGGCAGAGCCACGCTGGCGGGTGTGGCACTAGCTGGCGCGTGTGGCACTGGCCAGCGTCTGTGGCACTGGCCGGCACGTGTTGCACTGGCCGGCACGTGTTGCACTGGCCAGCGCAGTCGGCCAGTGGCGCCCGGCGAGTTGACGTTCCGACTCAGAGGGGGAATTCTGGGGACACCAGGGAATTCTGCAGGGAATTCTGGGGACACCATACTTAATTCCGGATGGTTTGACCGGCTTGTTTGTCTTTGCGGCCGGGTTTTTGGCGGCGTAGAAAGCGACCGAGACGCTGCTCCAATCGAACCAAGAATTCGTCGTCGCCCAAAGGGCGACCGGTTCGCTCACGCTGGCGCAAACGTTTCCATTCCTCGTCGCCCACCGCGCTGCAAAGCAACCGACGCCAGTCGCCGGCCATCGTTAGCAGCGGCGAGGCCTTCACCACTGTGCTGACCCCGCTTCGCTGCTTGACCCCGTTTCGCTGCATGTTGGAGTTCACACTTTAGCGTGCGGGCGGGCAGCACGTACGATCAAAGTTGGAGTCACGCATATACAACGGGCTGTTGCATTCCCGCAGTTTTTCAGTCGGATCTACGAAGGAATGCCGAGCACGGGCGACGGGGCGCCGAGGCGGGCAGGCACTGGCAGCAGGATCGTGAAGCGGGTACCGCGGCCGGGTTCGCTCTCCACGTCGATGCGGCCGTGATGCGCTTCGACGATGTTGCGCACTCGCGGCAGGCCGAGGCCGGAGCCGCCGGGCTTCGTCGAGAAAAACGTTTCGAAGATGTGCGGCATCGAGTCGGCGTCGATGCCGCAACCGGTGTCGATCAGTTCCAGTGCGATGCCGCCGGGAAACGACCGCGTGCGCACGGTCAGTTGCCCGCCCTCTTTCATGGCCTGCTGTGCGTTGAGCACGAGATTCAACAGTGCCGCTTGAAATGGCTCGCGATCCAGCAGCACCATCGGCAGATCGGGATCCAGATACCGCACGACTTCGATCCCTTGCTCCTCAGCCTTGGGGCGGAAAAAATCGAGCACCCGCACCACTTCCGCATTCAGATCGGCCGGCTCGAGCTGATAGTTTTGCGGGCGGACGAAGTTCAAGAAATCGTTGAGCAGATCCTCAAGCCGCTGGCATTCCTTTTCCACCCGTTCGATCTTCGCCAGAGCGCGGCGCTCGCGGAGCGTTTGCGGATTGGCCAAGTCCTCGGCCAGGAGCTCCATGTTGAGGCGGATCGTCGAGAGCGGGTTGCGAATTTCATGGGCCAACCCGCCGGCGAGCGCGGTCAGCTCCGCATACATGTCGGCGGCTTTGCGCTCGGCATCGTCCGGCATAGGGTGAGGGGATAGGGTGAGGGGATAGGGGGACAGCAGGGCAACAAAAAACCCAGGGATGGGTGTCCCTGGGTTTGGATGGATGATCGGCGACCGCACGAAATCCTCAAGCCTGTAGCCTCAAGCCTGTAGCCTTTCCTCAATTGCGATCGTTGCCGCCGCCGAAGCCGCCGGCAGCTGGAGCGGGAGTTCCACCGCCGGCTCCTGCGCCTGCGCCGGCCGCAGCCATTTCCCGCAGCGCCGCCTTGCGGCTGAGCTTCACGCGGTCTTGATCGTCGACCGCGATCACTTTCACCTGCATCGTGTCGCCGACTTTGCACACATCGCCGACGCTACGGACATATTCGTCCGACAGTTCGCTGATATGGCACAAGCCGTCTTTGCCGGGAATGATTTCGATGAACGCCCCGAAATCCTTGACGCTTGTCACTCGGCCTTCGTACACCCGGCCGACCTGCACCGAAGCGGTGATCGCTTCCACTTTGTTCATCGCCTGCTGCGCCCCTTCGGCATCGTTGCTGGCGATCGTCACAGTGCCGTCGTCTTCGACTTCGATCACGGCGCCGGTCGATTCCTGGATCGCGCGGATCATCTTGCCGCCCGGGCCGATGAGCGCGCCGATCTTTTCCGGATCGATCTTCGTGCGGAGCAATCGCGGCGCCCAGGGCGAGATTTCGGCCCGCGGGCGGGGAATCGCGGTGAGCATCTTACGGAGGATTTCGATCCGAGCTTCGCGGGATTGAGCGAGCGTGGCGCGGATGATCTCTTCGCTGATGCCATCAATTTTCAGGTCCAACTGAATGCCGGTGATGCCGTTCTGGGTGCCGGCGACTTTGAAATCCATGTCGCCGAAATGATCTTCGTCGCCGATGATGTCGGTCAGCAGCACCCAGCGGGAATTCGACTCTTTCACCAGCCCGACCGAAATCCCGGCCACGGGGTTGGTGATCTTCACGCCCGCGGCCATCAGGCCTAGCGTCGCTCCGCACACCGAAGCCATCGAGCTGGAACCGTTCGACTCGAGGATGTCGGAAATCACGCGGATCGTGTAAGGAAATTCCTCGGCGTCCGGCAACACGGGCTTGATGCTCCGTTCGGCCAGGGCGCCGTGGCCGATTTCACGGCGTCCGGGGCCGCGGATTGGCTTGGTTTCACCCACCGAAAACGGCGGGAAATAGTAGTCGAGCATGAACTTTTTCGAGTATTCTTCGATCAGGCCATCGACACGCTGCTCGTCGCGCGACGTGCCGAGCGTGACGGTGATGAGGGCCTGCGTCTCGCCGCGTTGAAAAATGGCCGAGCCATGCACGCGCGGCAAAACATCGACGTGGCACTCGATCGCCCGCAGGGTCTTGTAGTTCCGGCCGTCAGGACGAGTTCCACCGAGAATCGACTCGCGCACCATGTGCTCTTCGAAATGGTGCCACGCGCTATCGAGCGCCGCGGCGGAAATCGCGCCCGAGGCGGCCGGGTCGGGAATCATCTCGGCAAACACCTGCTTCTTGAGCGACTTGACGGTCGCGGCCCGTGCCTGCTTTCCTTCGGTGCCCTTCGCCGTGCGGAATTGCTCCTGATAGCGGCCCATCAACTGGTCGTACAAGCCGTCCGGCGGCGCCGGGGTGTAGGGCGTTTTTTGCACGTTCACCTTTGCAAACAGCTCCAACTGCAAGTCGCAGATTTCGCGAATGATGCGGTGCGCTTCGATGATCGCCTCGGCCATCCGGTCTTCGCGCATTTCGCGGGCAAAACCTTCGATCATCAGGATCGAATCCTTGCTACCGGAGACGATCAGATCGAGATCGCTCTCTTCTAGATCGTCTTGCGTGGGGAAGGGAACGAACTGGCCATTGATGTGGCCAAGCCGAACGGAGCCGATGGGTCCTTGGAACGGAAGGGGCGACAAGCCTAGGCCGGCCGCGGCGCCGTTCATCGCCAGCACATCGCCGTCGTTTTGCCGATCGCTCGAGAGCACAAAGCTCTGGATTTGCACCTCGTCAACGAATCCGGCGGGAAAGAGGGGCCGAATGGGCCGGTCCATGAGCCGGGAGGTGAGGGTTTCTTTCATCGTCGGCCGGCTTTCCCGCTTCAGGAATCCGCCGGGGAATTTGCCTGCCGCGGCGGTTCGCTCGCGGTAGTCGCAGGTCAAAGGGAAGAAATCGGCCCCGACGGATCGCGGCGGGCCAGTGGTCACGGCGGTAATCACGATCGTGTCGCCGTATTGCACCAAACAACTTCCGGCGGCTTGCTTCGCCAACAGGCCGGTTTCAATCGAAAAGAGACTGGCGCCAATTAGTTTTTCAACACGTACTTTCAAGTTTTCATTCCTACATTACAAAGGCCATTATGGATGTTTCGCTCTCGAGAATTTCACGGCTTAATTTTCTGCTTGTATCGTATCGCTCGCGTGCCCCCTCGGCGAGCGTTCCGCTACGGCTCGCAGGCAGAATTCGCGCTCGAAATCGCGCGTGGCTGAGGTCGCCGTGCCGCAGCCTCAAAGTCTTTCCAGACGCCGGCGCCTCCGAGTTGCCGGGCGACGGAACCTACTTACGGATGTCGAGCCGGCGGATAATGTCCAAATACCGCTGCGGATCGACGCGCTTGAGGTAGTCGAGCAAGCGGCGGCGACGGCTCACCATCATCAGCAGGCCCCGCCGGCTCGCATAGTCCTTCTTGTGCGTTTGCAGATGCTCGGTCAGCTCGGCCACCCGAGCCGTCAAAATGGCGATCTGAATTTCAGGAGAGCCGGTGTCCCCTTCTTTGCGCCGAAAATCGCCGATCAGCGCCTGCTTCCGCTCTTGCGTCATTACCATGTCTGAATCGTCCCTACCTTACGTGCCGCCAACGGTTTACATCAAAGAACCAGTGTAGCAATCCGGAAAGCGATTGCAATCGCAAATCGGCGCGGCGAAATGACGACTGACTAATGCCTCATGGCGAACGGCTAATGACTAAAGAATGACGAATGGCGAACCTCGAAGGACGAAACCAAAGCCGCCTCCAGACGCCGAAAAACTGTCGGGGAGGCTCTTTCGTCATTCGTGCTTCGTCGTTCCTTCGACATTCGTCGTTCGTCGTTCGGCATTCGTCATTTCACGAAGGTGCGGCCGTTGAACCAGAGCCATTCGCCATTGTGCCAAAACCAAGCGCCGGTGGTCGGCTGCGAAGGCGGAGAGGCGATCTCGGCTTGATTGGCGCCGTCGAGGCCGCGATAGCCACTTGCGTGCCGGCCCGACGGTGCAGTGTTGTTCGCCAGGGCGGTGTTGGTAGCCGGGAAGAATACCCAACTGGAATTCACGTTATCCCAGTAGACCCAATTGCCGCCAACCATCGGATACCACCAATGGCCTTGGAAGTAGCGGATTTGGCGGCGAACGGCGGTGTTGCCTGCCTGTGCCGCGACGTTCGGCGCCGTGGAGGCTGCTGAGGCGGCGCCCGACGCCCCGCTGGTGGTCGCATTGTTTGCACCGGCTTGGGCGGCGGCATTGCCCGGAGCTGCGTTTGGTCCGGGGACGACTCCGGCCCCTTCTGGGGTGGTCATGGGATAGGGATTGTTTTGGTCGTTCACACTGCCCAGGCCAGGCGTGGAACCCGTATTGACCGATGGGCCGGTGTTGGTCGGGCCACTGATTGTCTGTGAGCCCGTGGCGGTGGGACTGCTCGTTCCCGTGGCCGGAGCGGTAGTCGAATTATAATTGGGCGGCGTGCTCCCGGTGCGTCCGAACCCGTTTTGGGTGCCGGTGGATGGAACCCCCGTGCCGTGGCCAACGGCAGCCGTTCCCGCACCAAAAAGATCGGTCGCCGCAATCGCGACCGCCAACCCGAAACAAAATGCAAGTGATTTGTAACGCATAACGGGCTCCTTCAATTTGATTCATCGCCCGATGAAAACAGCGACATTCCGCAACGAGTCTAGCTGAAGCAAATATCGCGCCGCTGTGGGCATTTTGCAAGCCCTTCGGCGATTCAGGGCAAGAAAAGCAAGCCCGCCGGCAGCAATCCACCAGCTTTTGATCCAGAAGTCGCGCTCAGGCGGCCAGTGCGGACTATCGCCGCGAGAGATGATCGCCTAGGCCGACGCGGTCAGCCGCGCTGGTTAAACGCTCGAAGAGACGATAGCGGAGCAAATCGGCGGCCACCGGCCTGTAGCCCGGCGGCGACTCGGCGCCGAGGGCCGCAAGACAGTATTGTGGCGACGACGCGTTTCGACCGCCTGTGCTCAAGCCATGTTGGGGAGCGATCGCGTCGCACCGGGCCAGGTACACTTGAATCGGATAATCTTCGCCCAGGTCGGCGGTAATTCCGATCGTGCTCTGCCGCGGCACCAACCGGCCGACGACAAGCGTGTCGTGATAAACATCCTTATCGCGATGCGGCCGGCCGGCCAGGAAGCATGTGCAGATCAGCACACATGCCGAGCCCGCAACCGCGAAACCGCGCGGCAATCGATGCCCCCGAGCAAGCCGCATCCGACTTTCGCCACGAATCGCCGCGGCTCCGAACAATTCGAGCACTGCCGGGGCGCACCACATGGCAAATGCCAACGCATACAGTGAATACGATGGAAATGCATAGTGCCCCGATTGCTTCGGGCTGATCGCAATCGGCAGCGATGCGCTGAACGCGGTGAAAAGGCAGAACAGCGATTCGGCTTTCGGCGTAGCGATTTCGCCGGCATCACCGCTCGCCACGACGCTGCCGACGCTTCCCCGGCGCCGCACTCCGGCCCAAGCAATCAACCCGGCCGCAGCCAGCGCCGGGACGAGCAGTTGGCCGAGCATTCGCCATAGAATGTCGAGCCGGCCGAGCCGCGAATGAACGATTTCGCGTTGGCCCGTGAGGCTGGAGACGACTTGATCGTGAAGATAGGTAACCAGGTATTCGTGGGCACCGCGTTGCATCAGCAGCAACCCAATCGAGAGCAGGAAAATCAGCACCAACCCTTCAGCCACCAAAACCATTCGCTGCTTGTCTGCGCCACGGATCGCGAGCGGGATCACCAGCGGCGTGATCAATGGATACATCCCAACCGGTCCCTTCGCGAGGACGGCTCCAGCCAAACAGATCGCGGCCGCGGCGGTCCACGCGAGCCAAGCCCGCGGCGAAATCGCGGCCCGTAGCGACGCATACACGCTGCCGAGCGCGAACAGCCCGAGCGTATTTTCCAGCATATTGCTGTCGTACATCCACGCCCAGCCTGGCAAACATGCCCAAAGCGCGACCGGCAGCCAACTGCAATCGCGCAGCGCCGGTCGATCGCGCAACAGCAACCGCCAGATCGCCGCGATGACGGCTGCCGTCGCGACGGCCAGGATTGTCGAATAAAGTTTTTCGACCCAGAAATGGTCGCCGAACACTCGAAACAGAAGCGACTCGAGCCAAAACGCGAGTGTCGGTTGCTCGTGGTAATCGCAGCCGGGACCGAACAATACCGGATGCCAGAAATCGCCGTCGCCGATCGCCATATTGCGGGCGATCGTGGCATGGATCACTCCGTCGAAGAACATGCCCGGTTGTAGCGCGGCCGGGAGCAGCCGCGCGAGCAGGAGCGCGGCCGTTAGCATCCATGCGGTGATAGGCAGCGGTGATCGCTGTGTTTGGATCGCGGGCATCCGACGAACTCCGTTTCGATTGTCATCGTAGCAGGCACACTCCGTGTGCCGTCTGAGCACACTAGCCCGAAGCGTTAGCGAGGACGCGCCGCCGACGCGGGTTCCCCCTCGCTAACGCTTCGGGCTAGTGTCGGGCGCAACGCGGAGCGCAGACGGCACGCGGAGTGTGCCTGCTACGTTGCTTGCGCTCTGCAGGTTTGCCTCGTGCATCCGAGGTTACGTGTCTCGCTCGCGTCGTCTAGGCCGCCTTTAGCACGAGCGATGTGTTGTGCCCGCCGAAACCGAATGAATTCGAAATCGCCACGCGCACCCGCGCTTCGCGCGGCACGTTGGCCACGTGGCACAAATCGCATTCGGGATCGGGATGATCGAGGTTCAAGGTCGGCGGAATCGCGCCGTATTTCATCGCCGTCAGGCAGGCGGTGGCTTCGACGGCCGCTGCGGCGCTCAGTAGATGCCCGGTCATGCTTTTGGTGGAACTGACGGGAATGCGTCGGCAATGGGCGCCGAATACTGCTTGCAGCATTTTCGCTTCGATCGTGTCGCCCACTTGGGTGCCGGTTGCATGGGCGTTGACGTAATCCACGTCTTCCGGATTCAGCTTCGCGGCTGCGAGCCCTTGGCGGATCGCGGCGATTGCCTGGCTCGGATCGGGGCTCGGAGTAACCAGATGATATGCATCGCTCGTGGTTCCAACGCCGGCCAATTCAGCATACGGCTCTCGCGAGCGGCGGCGGGCCTGCTCGGCCCGCTCCAACACGAACAGACATCCTCCCTCGCCCAGCACCATACCGTCGCGGTCGCGATCGAACGGTCGCAATGCGGTCGCCGGAGTGTCGTTGCGGCGAGAGAGAGCCCGCAGGTTTCCGAACGCCGCAAGGGAAAGGGCCGTGATACCGATGTCGGCGGCCCCCGCGATGCAAACATCGACCCAACCCATTTGCAGCCAAGTGAGGGCCTGTGCAAACGCATGGTTTCCACTGGCACACGCGGCGGCCACGGATAATTGCGGTCCGCTCAATTGCAATAGCTCGAACGCCTTTTCAGCCGCCGATTTCTCGACGACGCTGGAATCGAAGACCGCGAAGTTGCCCCGGCGGATATCGAAGTCCCAATGCAGCAGCCATTCGCCGCCGGCGCCGAGCAGCAACCCGATTCGCAGCTTGCCCCGCTCCTGCCAAAGCCCGGCGTCGCGGAGAGCATTGATACAGCAGAAGACGACCGTTTTTTCAAGCGGCAGCATCGAATCGTAGACGGCCGCATCGAATTCCGCCGGGCATGGCGGCATATCCACCTGGCCGCCGATCTGGCAGGGATGCTGCGAGACGTCGAAACCGGTCACCGGTCGAATGCCGTTTTTGCCCGCCAGCAAATTGGCCGAGAAATCGGCGAAATTGTTTCCCAGCGACGTGAGTATGCCAAGGCCGGTAATCCAGATGGGGTTGTCGCTCATGAGGAGACTCCGGCCGCATCGGTCGGAGGATGTGAAAGAATAGGCACCGGCACCTCACGGAAACCGTCTTTTTCAGGGCTTTTTCGACCAGCTACGGAGCCAGTCCGCGTTCTTTCACAAGCGGACAGGCCGAGTTCGATTCGCAATCCGTTTGCGAGCGACCGCCGCCATACGCGGTGCGGCGGCTCGCGACGCTCTTCTTCGAAGATGTATTCCAACAGACCGGCGTCGCGGTCGGCCTCCACACGGTTGTTCGAATTCGCATCGAAACGTTCGGCGGGTTCGAATCGCAGATACCCCCATGGACGCGGATGGCCGGCATGCACCAGCGCGAGCGCCGAGGCCACGCACACCGAATCCGGCCCGGCTTGCCCTTTGCGATCGAAGCCGGCCTCGGGCAGCCATTTGCTCGACACGAGCCAAACGCCGCGCCACGCCGCTTGCCGCATGATGCCTGCAAGCGCGAGCAGGCCCGTGTTTTCGCTCTCGTGGCCGCCATTGGCGCCGATTGCCGGGCCGTGCATGCCGAGGCCCAAGCTGATCGTGCCGGAGACGGAATGGGCCGTTCGATGTGGAATCACTTGCACCGATACGCCCCACGCACCCTCGGCAACGAATTTGTCGAGCATTACGCCGAAGGCGGCTCGGCCCAAAAAGCGGGAGATTGAAACCACGGCCCACGGGCCGAAATCTTCGTCCTCCATTCCGAACTCGGCCCGGGCTCGATACAAGGCGGCGAGCGCCGCTAGCGTCTGTTCATCGCTGTGTTTGAGAAACAGCGGATTTAGCTTCACGGAGAAACAGGCCGGCGGCTGCTTGCGCATGGCCGCCAGTTCAGCGACGGACATTCGCGCCACGCCGCGGGCAACGACCGCCAGTTCAAACGGCTCGACTTCGCTAGGGATCGACATAGGAAAAATAACCTTCCGGCCGCGACTGCGGTGGGCGCGACTGCAAATGGCGACGGAGGATAGTGTTTTCCGTGGCTTCGCCACAACCCCATTTCCGCGATGGCGCGCCGGACCAAACCCGACACTCCGCGGGGCCGGGGCATTTTCCCGGCGCAAATGCAACCCCGCGGACTTTTGAAGCCCGCTGGCCGTCTTCCGAACAAAAAGTGAAAAAGTGACCGCGGACCAAAATCTGTTGTCGCCGGCTCCGCATCATTGCTATGCTGGTGGCACGATCGCATGCCACTATCAAGGAGGGGATCGCGATGCTTGTCTTTACGCGCAAAGCCGGCGAAACAATTGTCATCAACGGCGACATTGCGGTGACGATCGTTCGCGTCGGCCCGAACGACGTTCGCATCGGCATCGAAGCCCCCGCCGAAACGCCGATCGTTCGCAACGATGCGGCGCCGCAAGCGAACGGGGGCAAGCGTGAGGGGGCAGGACGCGGACGGCAGCCACCCCGATCGATGCGATGCCGTAGCCTGTCGTAGGTCGCTTGCGGTTTCGACCATCGCACCACAGGTCGGCGAATCGAGATCACTTGCCCGCCAATCACAGCCGATTCGTCCAATCGGGATTGCCGAACTTCTCCGCGGCCAACCGCGCGGTCAATTCTTGCGGCCAAGTCGTCGCCATTCCGCTGCAGTCGAATGCCGAGCAAACCGCCTCGCGCAGCCGTTTGGCATCGAGCGGCAAATTGATGACAAAATGCGAATGCCGCCGGCCGGCGCGGTAGGCGGGCTGGCGCGGCGGCGTGCCCAGGCAGGCGTCGAGCGATCGCAACGGAAAACCGTACAGCAGCGTGCCGTGGTAGAGCAGCCAATCGCGGCGCACCCGCAGGCTGTTGCCCGAGAATTTGCGTTCCCGCACGGCCAAATCGCTGATCCCGCGGCGGGCCACGCCGGGCACGATCTGCCCGATGGCCGAGGCCAGCGTTTCAAGGACCCAGCGGTGCGTCGTGTCAACGCCGCTCAATTCCGGCCGGCTCCGCCGATCCAGCACCAGCGCATACATCAGCGAGCCGGGCCCCGCCAGGATTGCCGCGCCGCCGCTCGATCGGCGGAGCACCTCAATGCGTCGCTCCCGGCAGGTGGCAAGGTTCACCTCGTCGAGCAGCCGCGACGAGGAGCCGAGCACGACCATAAACTCGCGCGGTTCCCAGAGCCGCAAGGTTTCGCCGACTGGCGGCGAGGCGGAGGCGGATTGGGCTGGCTCGACGGCCGCTTGCGGCGGTGCATCGATTGAAGGCGAACCAGCTTGCTCGCGAGCGCGTCGCAGCGCGGTCTCGCTGAGGCTTCGGGCGAGTGTGGGGGAATCAACCGCTGGCGAGGAGTTCGATTCCGCTGCGAACAATAGCGCTTCATCGAGCGCCAAATTCGCGGCCGGTGTGTCGAGCGTCAGATCGAGAAATTGCATGAATCAACGTGACGGTATGCGGGTGCCACTACTGGCTCGTTCGGCACCGTGACGTTGCCGAGCGGCTCTCACTGCCGGGCAAGCCAGCAGTTGCACCCGTGTGATGTAGTCCGTGTTGTTGGTGCTCCTGCGGCTGCCGGGCGATTGACGGCCTGCCGGGCTCGCCTAAACTAAATGGGTAACGATCTCATCTTTTTCCTGCCGCGACCATGTCTGATTCCAATCCCGATCGAAAGCCGATTTCGCCGAACGACGCTTTGCCGCCGGTCGAGCCCCCCAGCGCGGCATTCTTGGTGCAGTTGTTCCTGATTCCCGGCATCATCGTCGGCGTCATCGTGCTGGTGTGGGTGATGTTCAACTGGATTGCGCATTCCGGCAGCGGCGATCCGCAAGAATACGTCGAGGCGCTCAGGCGCAACTCTTCCGACGTCTGGCAGAAGGCGGAAATTCTAGCCGAAATGCTTCGCAACGACCGCCGCAACGAGTTGAAAAGCAATCCCACTCTGGCGGGCGACTTGGCCGACATCCTCGACCAGCGAATTGCCACCGGCGATATGGACGAAGCGTCTGTCAATCTCCGCGTGTATCTTAGCAGTGCCTTGGGGCAGTTCAACACGCCTGCCGGTTTGCCGGCCCTGCTGAAGGCCGCCAGCACCAATCGCAGCGACGCGGAGTTGCCCGTCCGCCGTGCGGCGCTCGACGCCATCGGCTCGCTGGCCGCCAATGTTCAGGCCACCACGAACGCGCCGCTCTCGGATCCGGCGCTGGTGGACTGTCTGCTGGCCGCATCGCGCGATCCGGAGTCGGTGATTCGACTGCGGGCGGCATACGTGCTGGGCATCGTCGGCGGACCGAAGGCCATCCTTCGACTGGTGGAACTATTGAACGACCCATATCCCGACGTCGCCTACAACGCGGCCACGGGATTGGCCCGGCATGGCGACGTGCGCGCGATCGGCGAGCTATCGGAAATGCTGCACACCGGCGAATCCTCGCCGTCGCTGGAAAAGGAAGACGCCGAGCTACGCGATGAAAAACGCACGGCGATCATCGTCAATGCCCTGCGGGCCGTGGGTCAATTGGCCGACGTGAATCCGCAGGCCGATCTGAGCCGCGTCGAGCCGGAGGTGCGGGCATGGCAGCGGGCCGACGCCAGCGCCGCATTCGGCGTAGCGAACGTTCCGCTCGAAATCCGCCAGGCCGCGCTAGCCACCGGTGAAATCCTCGCCGATCGTCCATCGCCGCGCGGCGCCCGGCCGGCGACGGCGGCGAAGTAATTCCGCCAAGGCCTGCCCCCAAAGGCTCTTCGAGGGGGTTTTCATCCGATGAGAATCTGTAGCAGTCGTATCGGCTGCTCTCTTTTTCTGACGAGATGCGTTTCGTATTCACGGACAAAACACTGGCCTCGCGATCCACCGAGAGATCGCGAGGCCTTTGGGATTAGCACGATTTTCACGCAGCCGATCCATAGCGAGTGAACGGCTACTTGCCGCTCGCCCGGTTGGTATGCGTGCCACTAGCTCCGGGCAACGTAGCAGGCGGGAAACCATCGATGCACGGCAAGCGGATGCTAACAGCGAAGCAAATCAAGCAATTGCTTGCCATAGCCAACCTTCACCGGCCGGGCGGCTTGTTCGGCGGCGGCGTGTTTTTCGGCCGCGGCCTTGAGCGCGTTGTCGGCGGCGGTCTTCGCCTCGAGCGCGGCTCTGGCGGCTTTGTCCGCCGCGGCCAACTCGTCGGCGGCCATTTTCGCCTTTTGCTCGGCCTCGACCTTCGCGCGGGTCGCGGCTTGCGCGGCTCGATCAGCCTCGGCTCGCAACTCGGCGGCGGCGCGGCTTGCCTTTTCGGCCGCCAGACGTTCGGCGGCGATTTGCTTCGCGGCCTTGTCGGCTTCGGTCTTAACGCGAACCGCGTCTTGCTCGGCCTTCGCCAATGCGGCCTTGTCGGCGGCGGCGGCTTGGGCGGCCCGGTCGGCTTGAGCCTGCTTCTTAGTAATCGTTTGCTGAGTTTCCGCGACCGCGGCTTGCTCTTGCGCCGCCAGATGTGCGATCTGATCGACGCCCGACTTTGCCTCGGCGGCAAGCCGTTGGGCTTGCGCGGCGTTCGCAGCCAGCACCCGCTGGTTGGCTTCGAGCTTAGCGGCTAGCTCCGCTTCGGCTTTGGCTTTGGCGGCGGCCTGCGCGGCGAGATCGGCGGCGGCTTTTTCATCCGCCGTAGCCTTCACCGCAGCAGCCTGCTGCGCGGCAGCGATTTTGGCCGCTTTCCCGGAATTAATCTTTGCTTGGGCGACCGCTTCCGCGGCACGCGTGAAACTGGCTTTGGCTTCGGAGGCGGCCTGTGCAGCCCGGGCGGCCTCGGCTTCCGCTCGTACGGCAACCTTGGCGAGATGGCGGGTTGACGCTTGATCGCCGATTGCGCGGGCGGCACGATCGGCATCGGCTTTGGCCTTGGCGACCGCGGCTTCCTGCTCGGCGGCCAATTTGGCTGCCTTTTCGGCCGCTGTCTTCGCGGCGCTGGCGACTTGCTCGGCATGAGCGACGGCGGCCTTTTCTTCGGCGGCAGCCGTAGCGGCCTTCGTGGCCGCGGCCTTCAACGTGGCGGCAGCCTGATCGGCCCTTTCAGCAGTTCGTTTCTGAGCCGTGGCGGCTTGGTCGGCAGCCTGGGCGGCCGCTTGCAGTTCGCGCATATGCCGCTGGTGCGTGGCATCCGCGACTACTTTTTGCTCGGCCGCTTTTTGCTCGGCCGCTTTATTGCCCGAATCCGCGCGGGCGGCAAGTGGAATCGAGAAGGTCAAACCAATTAGCGCAATCAAACTCCAAGTTTTCATCGCGAGAACTCCGAAAAATGAGGACCGGTGGGTGGGAACAATCAGGACACGTTCAAGCCGAACGCGCAAATCAGACGGGAGATTCGAGGCAGGACCAGCATTCTTGCATAGCCCTGGCGCGAATGCAACGATTTCGCCCGCCAAAAACGTGCGGCAATCCGGCTGCCCTATTTGCCGCTGCCGGCAGGCGCCGAGAAATCGACTTTCGGGGCCGTGCGGGCCGCCTTGTCGATCTGAAAATATTCCGCCTCGCGGACGCCGGCCAATCGAGCGAAAAAGGTGCCGGGGAATTGCCGCACATACGTGTTCAATGCCCGCACCGATTCATTGTACCGCTCGCGTTCGACGCTCAGCCGGTTTTCGGTTCCTTCGATTTGATCCTGCAGCTTCAAAAACGCTTCGTTCGATTTCAATTGCGGGTAGGCTTCCTGCAACAGCAGCAATCGCGACAGAGCCGATTCCACTTGCGTGGCAGCGCGCGCCTTGTCGGCAACGGTGTCGGCCTGAAAATAGGCCTTGCGGGCATTGGCGATGCCGAGAAACACGGCTTGCTCTTGACCGGCGGTGCCTTTCACCGTTGCGACCAGATTGGGGATCAGGTCGTAGCGGCGCTGGAGCTGGTTCTCGACCTGCGACCAATTGTTTTTGACCGCTTCATCCATGGAGATGGCGCGGTTGTAGCCCATGAAGACGCAGCCGCCGCCGAGCACGGCGATCGCCAGCAGTGCGATGAAGAAGAATGCGAGCAATTGCAACGGTTTCATCGGATGAACCTCGTGCGTGTTTTCCTAAAAAAAGTGCGAACGCTTCGCCGAGCGAAAATTACCAACTCGCTCCGCCGCCGCCGCCACCGAACGATCCGCCGCCGCCAAACGATCCGCCGCCGCCAAACGAACCGCCACCGCCGCCGAACGAACTACCGCCAAACGAGCCGCCACCGAAACCGCCGCCGCCCCATCCAGATCCGCCGTACCAGCCCGATCCTCCGCCGCGGCGGAACGACATCCAACCGATAACGCCGAACATGAGCATGATAATTATCTTGACGACCAGCGGCGCAATGCTCGGATTACGTTGCGCTTGCGGCGGCTGAACACCGCTCAGGCCCTGAATGGTGATATTCGCATCATCGGCGACTTTCTTGATCACCGCGAGCGTGAGAACATTGATTCCCTCGGAATATTTTCCCGCGCGAAAGTAATCCGCGGCCACCTTTCGCGACAGCGTGCCGCACCAAGAATCGGGCAGATCTCCCTCTAATCCATATCCGGTTTGAATGCGGACTTTGCGATCTTGCACGGCGACGACGATCAGCGCCCCGTTGCTCTTCGCCTTGGTGCCGAGCTTCCATAACTGGCCGTGCCGTTGGGCAAACTGAAAAATATCCTCTTCGCCGGTCGTTTTGACCGTGAGCACTTTGATCTCATCGGTCGTCTTCTGCTTAAGCTGGGCAAGCAGATCATCGAGATGCTGTTTGGTCGCGGCGTCGATCACCTGCGCATCGTCGACGACGAACTCGCGCGTATCCTGA
Organism: Pirellulales bacterium; assembly: GCA_036267355.1. Classification (NCBI taxonomy): domain Bacteria; kingdom Pseudomonadati; phylum Planctomycetota; class Planctomycetia; order Pirellulales; species Pirellulales bacterium. The sequence goes on from DATAWG010000104.1 coordinate 52,410, forward strand.
ACGGTGATCAGCTTCTCGGCAGCGGAAAGCCGATCGACGAAAACGAGCAGCATCGCCGCGAGTGCGACGATCGCGGCAATGGCCTGCCGCCAGCGGATTTGCGGCGCACTACCAGCCATCGGCCGCACTCTCAAGTGCCTCGACATCGGCGTAAAGATGCTTGAACGCTTCCCAACCGGGCGAATCGCCGGCGTGCAGCACGTGATGAATCCCTTTCAGCGGCAGTTTCGCCAGTTGAGCAACCTCCGCCAGCACCCGGCTGGCCGGCAGGCCCTCTTTCTGGCCTTTGAGCCAGAGCAGGCCGCGCATCGTGCGCATCAGGTTGTGGACCCAATTCCGCTGCAACAGCGCCAGCCGGCTTTTCTTTCCCCGGGCGATGAGCAGGCCCTGCCGCAGGCCGATCAGCAGCACATCGAGTTCCCGTTCGCATTGCAGTCGGATGTTGCGGTCGTCGAATTTCAATTCGGCGAAATGATCGTTGCCGAAGACGACTCGATGATGCTGATGGATTTCGATTAGTTCCAGCGGAAATGTGCTCCGCGAGGCTTCCACGAATCGCGGCGTCATGATCACCGGTGGGGCCAATCCGGCGCGGCCATGGCGGGGCCCTTCGGCCGCCAGCGCGTGCAAAAGATCGAGATCGACCGACTCGAGCATGAGCACACTTTGAATAGCGTGCCGAGGGCGGGCGTATTTTTCAGCAACTTTTTCGGCGACGACGGCGCCGAACAGCGTCCAAGCGAGTGCGTTGTCCTTTGCCAATTCCCGAATTCGATCGGCGAACCGCCGCAACGGTTCGCGGATAGGCTGGGGTAGATCGTCGAGTTCGGGCACGGTGATAATGCTTGTCGGCTGGCCGGCCAACACTCCGATTGCGATTGGGCTTTTTGAAACAGTTCTCGGGTTTGTATCAGAACATTGGCCCGAAGCGTAAGCGAGGCGGAAACCGGCCCGTCTGTTAGAAATTCCTCGCTCACGCTTCGGGCTTGTGCCGTCCCTCGCTCACGCTTCGGGCTTGTGTCGGGGCAATACTAGCCCGACGCGTTAGCGAGGACGAACCGCCGCAAGACCCTGCATTGGTTCATTTGCCAAAATCCCACATCAACGCCCGCTCCACCGCACGTAGAGCAGCGCAAAGGGGGGGCGAGGTCTGTCAGCATCCTTCCTCGCTCACGCTTCGGGCTTGTGT
>DATAWG010000105.1 GCA_036267355.1 Pirellulales bacterium
GTGGTTTGACCATTCCAAAATCCAGCGTTGACGCAACACTAGTCCGAAGCGTAAGCGAGGGAACGCTCCGTTGCGGGGTCGGCCTCGCGGCGTCATCCAATGTGCATGCGGCTTTGTCGCCTGCAGCGAGACGATGCCGCCATTGCGGCGCTCCCTCGCTAACGCTTCGGGTTTGTGTCGCGCCAAAGATTTGGGATCGCGAGGCGGCGAATCGTCGGGCGAGGTGGTTTGACCTCCCAAAATCCAGCGTTGACGCAACACTAGTCCGAAGCGTAAGCGAGGGAGCGCTCCGTTGCGGGGTCGGCCTCGCGGCGTCGTCCAATGTGCATGCGGCTTTGTCGCCTGCAGCGAGACGATGCCGCCGTTGCGGCGCTCCCTCGCTAACGCTTCGGGTTTGTGTCGCGCCAAAGATTTGGGATCGCGAGGCGATGATCGAGCCGCCAAAGCCGCCGGCCGCATCCTGATGGTCGACTTGGCGCGCCCCGGCATCGCCGCACCGTGGCCGGCGCCGGGGACTGGTGCCTTTGCGGCGGGGGTAGTAAACTGCCGGATCGCGGTGTGCAGCCGCGCGGCCGCCTGAGAACCGCGGTTTTTCCAACCGCACTGGCCGCCGAGGATATGCCAGCCGAAACCATGGATGCACCGCCCGTGCGCCCGCGGGGCCTTTTGAAAGGAGACCATTTCGTGTCCAAACCCACCGAACGAATTCCCTCGGATACTCCAACAGCCGCCGATCCGGCCGCGCAGTCTGCCGGCCAAGGCGGTCCGCGCATCGAGGTCGACGACAGCAAGACGGTCACGTGCTATGCGAATTTTTGCCGCGTCACCGGAACGCCGGAAGAACTGATCATCGACTTTGGCTTGAATCCGCAGCCGTTCATCATGCCCCCGCCGCATCCGGTGCCGATCGCCCAGCGAATCGTTACCAATTACTATACGGCCAAGCGCATGTTGCACGCTTTGCAGCTAACGCTCCAGCGCCACGAAGCGGTGTTCGGCGTGCTCGAACCCGACGTGCAAAAGCGGGTTGTCGGCGGCCGTTGAGTTCTCTCTGCGTGCCCGGTTCGACGATCCACTTTTCGCCGTGGCGGCTGCCTGCCGGGGGAGGCTCGAATGCCAAGCTATCGGCTTCCGATCATTGGGCTATTCTGCGTATTCCTGACGTTCGCGTTTTTGACGTTCGGCGAGGCGCTTCGCGCCGACGACGTTGCCGTTGCGCTGCCGAGCGGCGTGACGGCCGAATGGGATATTTCCAAGGCCGATCGCGCGATCACGCCGACTCGCGAGCGCATCTGCATCAACGGCTTGTGGCGCTGGCAGCCCGCGCAGACGGTCGCCGACGATGTTCCCGCCAAGAACTGGGGCTATTTCAAAGTCCCCGGCTGCTGGCCCGGCATCCGCGACTATCTGCAGAAAGACAGCCAGACCGTTTTTGCCCACCCGAGCTGGAAGAACGAAAATCTTGCCGCCAGCACCGCGGCCTGGTATCAGCGCGCGATCGCGATTCCGCTCGCGTGGGCCGGGCGACGCATTGCCCTATCGGCCGAGTATGTGAATTCGTATGCGGCCGTGTTCGTCGATGGCCGCAAGGCGGGTGAGATTCACTTTCCCGGCGGCGATGCCGATCTCACGTCGGCATGTCGTCCGGGCAGCAAGCACGTGCTGAGCCTGTTGGTCGTGGCGATGCCGCTCAAGGAAGTGCTCCTTTCGTATCAAGACACGAACTCGGCGCGCAAGCAACGGGCGACGGTGCCGCGCCGCGGCCTGTGCGGCGACGTGTTTTTGGAAAGCATGCCCGCCAAGGGACGGATTGCCGATGTGAGAGTCGAGACTTCGGTCCGCCGCGGCGAAATCATGTTCGATGTGGCACTGGAAAATCTTCCAGTCGACGGTGTTTTTGACTTGGTAGCGCGCGCGACCGAGCATGGCAAACCGGTTCGCGATTTTCACAGCCCCCCGTTCAAATCGAGCGATCTCAAAGCCGGCCGGTTTGCATTCACCGAAAAATGGAAGCCTGAAAAGCTTTGGGATACCGATACGCCCGCGAACATGTACGATGTTTCCGTGTCGCTCGATCTGGGCCACGAGGTGCTCGATCGGGCGCTGCCGATGCGGTTCGGCTTCCGCGAGTTTTGGATCGTCGGCCGTGACTTCTATTTGAACGGCACTCGGATTTTCCTTTCCGCCGTTCCGCTCGACAACGCCGAAATCGGCGTCGCTTGGGCCACTTACGAAGCTGCTCGCGAAAGCTTCGAGCGGTTGAAGAGCTTCGGTGTGAATTTCGTCTACACGCACAACTACGATTGCGATCCCGGCGCGCATCTCGGCTTTGCCGAAATTCTGCGTGCGGCCGACGACGAAGGCATGCTTGTTTCGCTGACGCAACCTCATTTTTCGCATTTTGATTGGACGAAGCCCGACGCCGATCGAACCAATGGCTACGCCCGAACCGCGGAATTCTACGTTCGCGCTGCGGAGAATCATCCGTCGATCGTGGCGTACGCGATGAGCCATAATGCGACCGGCTACGATGAAGACATGAATCCCGATCTGATCGACGGCATTCATGCCCCCCGCGATCGCTGGGCGCTCAAGAACGTGCAGCTTGCAACGCGGGCCGAGGCAATCGTGCACCGCATGGATCCGAGCCGAATCGTGTATCACCACGCGTCCGGCAATCTGGGCCCGATGCACGACAGCAATTTCTATCCGAATTTCGCGCCGATCCAAGAGCTATCGGATTGGTTCGAGCACTGGGCCACCGTGGGCATCAAGCCGGTGTTCACCTGCGAATACGGCGCTCCATTCACGTGGGATTGGGGCATGTACCGCGGCTTCTATCATGGCAAGCGCGAGTGGGGCAGCGCCAAGGTGCCGTGGGAATTTTGCCTCGCCGAATGGAATTCGCAATTCTTAGGCGACGCGGCATTCCATACGACGCCCGAGGAAAAACAAAACCTTCGCTGGGAGGCGAAGCAATTTCGCACCGCAGACGGCTGGTTTCGCTGGGATGATCCCTACAGCTTCGATTCGAAAGTCTTCGATAGCCGCTATCAAGTCATGGCGCGATATTTGACCGACAATTGGCGGGCCTATCGCACTTGGGGCGTGTCGGCGATTTCAGCCTGGCAGCACGAATTTTTTTGGAAGCTCCGCTACGGCGTCGATCGCAGTCGAAAAAATCTCGCGATCGATTGGGAACGTCTGCAGCGTCCCGGTTTCAGTCCCGACTACATCGATCAGCGCTACGAGCGGATGGATGTCGCATTCGACCGGAAAGACTGGATTCCGACTCCGGCGGCCGAGGCGATGTATCGCAATAACATGCCATTGCTGGCCTACATCGCCGGCAAGCCGACGGCATTCACCGGCAAAGATCACAATTTCTTTCCTGGCGAGAAGGTCGAGAAGCAGCTTGTCGTTATCAACGGCTCGCGCCGAACGATCGGCCACGTCTGCGGCTGGACGTTGGCCATTGGCGGGAATTCGCTCGGCGGCCACGGAGCCGGCGGGGTGCCGCCCGGTTCGCAGCGCCGGATTGACACGAGCGTCACACTGCCCGCTGACATCCCGCCCGGGAAATACGAGCTGCGCGTTCAAATCCGGTTTGGGGACCCGGTCGTCGGCCGCTCGGACGCCATGCAGACTCGCGAAACGCAAGACGACGCGCTGGCGATCAGCGTTCTGCCTCGCCCGGCGGCGCCGCGTTTTGCCACGAAGTTCGCGCTCTTTGACCCGAAAGGAGAAACGCGCGCGGCGATGCGGCGAATCGGCGTCGCGACCGTTCCAATCAAAGCGACCGACGATCTTTCCGCCTCGCAGTTCGCGGATATCGGCGTGCTCGTCGTGGGCAAATCGGCCATCACTCTCGATGGCCCCGCGCCGTCGATCGCCCGGGTGCGCGATGGGCTGCGCGTGATCATGTTCGAGCAATCGCCGGAAGTGTTGGAAAAGCGATTCGGCTTCCGCGTGGCTCAATACGGCTTGCGGCAGGTTTTCCCCCGCGTCGCCGATCATCCGCTGCTTGCCGGCCTCACGGCCGACAATCTGCGTGATTGGCGCGGCGAGTCGACCCTCCTGCCACCGCGGCTCAAATACGAGATGCGGCCGAGCGTCGGGCCGACGATCGAGTGGTGCGGCCTGCCGGTAACGCAAGTCTGGCGCTGCGGCAATCGCGGCGACGTGGCGTCGGCATTGATCGAGAAACCGGCCTGCGGCGATTTCCTGCCGATCGTCGACGGCGGATTCAGCCTGCAATACAGCCCGCTGATGGAATATCGCGAAGGCCGCGGCATGATCCTCTTCTGCCAACTCGATGTGACCGGCCGGACCGAATCCGATCCTGCCGCCGAGACGCTCGTCGTCAACACGCTCCGCTATGCGGAGGCTTGGAAGCCCAGCCCGCGACGCAATGCCGTCTATGCCGGCGACGCGGCGGGCCGAGCGCATCTGGAATCGGCCGGCCTTTCGCCTCGCGCATTCGACGGCAAAGCGCTTTCGCCCGAGGATGTGCTGATCGTCGGCCCAGGGGGCGGAAAGAGCCTCAAACCTGCCGCCGCGGCGATCGCCGATTGGCTCAAATCCGGCGGGCATCTGCTCGGCGTCGGCCTTGGCCGACAAGATGCCGCCGCGATTCCCTCGTTGAACGCCGGCATTCAAGGCCGCGAACATGTCGGCGCCTATTTCACGGCATTCAACCTTTCGTCGCCATTTGCCGGCGTCGGCCCGGCCGATGTTTACAATCGCGACCCGCGCGAGATGCCGCTCATCGTGTCCGGCGCCAAGCAAATCGGCGCGAAACCGATCGGCGACGGCATCCTGGCCACGGCCGGGCCGGGCGATATCGTCCTTTGCCAACTCGTGCCGTGGCAATTCGACAAACGGCAATACTATCTCAAGAAAACATTCCGCCGCTCGTCGTTCTTGCTCTCGCGGCTGTTAGCGAACATGGGCGTCGCCCCCTCGCCGCCGATCCTCGCCCGATTCCAAACCCCGGTCGATCTGTCGAAGCACGAACAGCGCTGGCTGACCGGCCTGTATCTCGACCAACCCGAGGAATGGGACGACCCCTATCGCTTCTTCCGCTGGTGAATCGCGAGCTGCGCCGAACGATGTATCGCATTCCGCTAAATCGCGATTCGTTGTGCCGTGTGATTCAAGGCGTGCATGCAGTCTCGATGGCAATCGCAATCGTGGCATTTATTGTGGTGGGGCGCACCGCCGACTCGGTCGCGCACGAAAGGGCCGCGGACATTGAAGTATTTTTCGCGATCGCGGCAGTCGTCACCGGGTTCGTGGCAATGGCCACGCGGCCGCCGCGGAACGAATCGCTGGTTCTGGCGATTTCGACCCTCGCCGCCCTCATTCTCCCCGTAACGACGCAGCTAGCATTCCTGGTCTTGTAGAGCCGGGGTCTACGCTTCCGGGTGGATCCAGGGTTTGCGATACGGGCGGCGCAGCAGGCGATTGGCGTCGTCGTCGCCGACAATCTGACGCCTTTCGGAGTCCCACGTGAACGTGCGGCCGAGTTTCATCGCCATATTGGCCATGATGCAGCTCGCGGTGGAAATGTGCCCCTCTTCGATGTCGGCCACAGGCTTGCCGCGGGTGTCGATCGCTTGGAGGAAATTGCGCATGTGGCCTCGGATCGCCGGAGCGACGTGTTTTTCCAAATCCTTTTCCGTGCGATCTTCCGGATATTTGTCGAGCTCGTAGGCGACGTCGCGATGGATCGGCTTGCTGCCGTCGAAGGGGGTGAAATCGTAGCTCATTACGCTTAGCTTGAGCGTCCCCTTGTCGCCGTAGAATGTCGCGCCCCAGGGATATTTTGGATCGGGCGAATCGCCCCACGTGCGATGTTGCCAGACGACGTTCAAATCGCCGTAGTCGAAGCTGGCGGTTTGCGTGTCGGAAATGTTCGCCTTGCTGGCCTTATCGACCAGGATGCCGCCGGTCGAGGCGATCCGCTTCGGCCAGCCGAGTCCGAGCATCCAGCGCGTCATGTCGAACATATGGACGCACATGTCGCCCACGATGCCATTGCCATATTCCATGAAAGCGCGCCAGCCGCGTGGATGCACCAGCTTGTTGTAGGGGCGCATCGGGGCAGGGCCGGTCCACATTTCGTAGTCAAGATTTTCGGGCGGGGCGGTGTCGGGCGGATTCGCGGTGGCCCGCATATGGTAGTAGCAATAGATTTCCACCAGCCCGATTTTGCCGAGCTTTCCTTCGCGGACGATCGTGTCGCGGGCCTCGATCAAATGCGGCGTGCTGCGGCGCTGCGTGCCGACCTGCACCACTCGGCCTGTTTTGCGGGCTGCCGCGACCATCGCCTCGCCTTCGACGATATCGACGCTGATCGGCTTTTGCACATACACATCGGCCCCGGCCTCGACTGCGGCAATCATCGGCAGGGCGTGCCAGTGGTCGGGCGTGCCGATGAGCACGATATCGAGATCTTTGTGCTTCAGCATCTCGCGATAATCGGCAAACGTCCGCGGTCGTTGTTTCGACGCTTGCCGCGTGGAAACGATCTCGGCCGCCTCGGCCAGCATGCGAGAATCGACGTCGCACAGCGAAACGACTTCAACCGGCGCGACTTGAATCAGTCGCAGCAAATCGCACTTGCCATACCAGCCCGTGCCGATCAAACCGACGCGTGCGGGCTTGCGATCTGCGAGGTTGGCGGAATGGCCGATATTGGCCATACTGCTCGACAAAGCCATGCCGGCGGCGCTTGCGAAGACAAAATCTCGGCGATTCATGTTGAGGATTCTCACGATTGCATGGCAGGCGAAACGAACGATTTCCAACAAGTCTAACAAGCGGCGTCTTGGGGGGCGAGCACTTTGCGGCCAAGCCGCAGGCAGCAGGTTGCTCGGAGAGGGGCAAACGCTGAAGTTCCGCAAAAAATGCGATTGCCAATCGTCAGTTTGCATACTCCCGCCGGAAGGCCATTAAAATCGCGATCAATGTCCGCGGGCGAAATCGTTGAGATGTATCGACCGAAATCTACTGCCGAAGAACGTGTCAACCGCGTTCGATAATCATCGCCACGGCATTGCCGCCGCCGAGGCAGAGGGCCGCCAGGCCGCGCTTCAGGCCAAGGCGATGCAGGGCATGTAGCAGCGTAACGAGCACTCGAGCTCCGCTGGCGCCGATCGGATGGCCCAGTGCGATCGCGCCCCCCGAAATGTTTGTTTTTTCCGGATCGAGGCCGAGCGGTCTTGCGCAAGCGACGCATTGCGCGGCAAACGCTTCGTTCAGTTCGATGAGATCGATGTCGGCGAGCGTCAATTCAGCTTTTGCCAGCGCTTTTTCGATCGCGATCACCGGGGCGATGAAAATCTCTTTCGGGGCGACGCCGGAAGTGGCTGCGGCAACGATCCGCGCCATGAGCGGCGATTCGCTGCGCTCGGCCGTTGATTCATCGGCCACCACCAGCGCCGCGGCCCCGTCGCTCAGTTGCGACGAATTGCCGGCCGTCACCGTTCCAGCGGTCTGAAATGCCGGCCGCAGTCGTGCGAGCGATTCGAGCGTCGAATCCGCGCGCGGCCCTTCGTCGTTGGCTACATGCACGGTCCCTTTTTTGCCCGGCACATCGACCGGCACGATTTCGGCGTCGAACGTACCGGCGGCTTGGGCCGCGATGGCGCGGCGATGGCTCGCGGCGGACCAGACGTCTTGCTCGGATCGGGTAACCTGTCGGCTGGCAGCGATATATTCGGCTTCTTCGCCCATGCCGACATTTTCGAAGGCACACCACAAACCATCGTGAACCATCGAATCGAGCACGGTTTGGTTGCCGAATTTCCAACCCTCGCGAGCGCCGATAAGCAGATGCGGCGCCCGGCTCATGCTTTCCATTCCACCGGCAACAATCAGCCGCGCATCGCCGGCGCGAATCGCCTGATCGGCCAGCATGACAGATTTCAGACCCGAACCGCAGACCTTGTTGATCGTCAGGGCGGCGACGGTGGGCGGCAAACCGGCCGCAAGGGCCGCTTGCCGAGCGGGCGCCTGCCCGACGCCGGCCGCGAGCACACAGCCCATGATCACTTCGTCGATCTCCTCAGGCCGCACACCGGCGCGATGCACGGCCTCGCGAATCGCCGTGGCGCCGAGCTGCGGCGCGGCGACGGCCGACAGCGAGCCCAAGAATTTTCCGATGGGCGTGCGGCAACCGGCGATGAGGTAGGAGCAAGGCATCAATCAATTATCACGCCGAGGGCAAGGCGAGGATAGTCGGCTGATGAATTCGGGCGATTCGAACCGGTGCCCGGTTTTCTCGCCCTCAAGCCGAACCATATTCAACCGACCGGGATTCCGGGTTAGCCGGCTGCCGCGTCGCCGGCGGTCTCATCGGCTCCGGCGTCGTCTCGGGCAATCGTGCCGCGAACACGGTCTTCCAGTTCGCCGTCGAATTCCTCGGCCGACCAGCGGCGGCTCTCGGTTTGTACCCTGGTTACACGGTGCGCCGGGTCGGCGCGCCGCTGCCGGGGCGGCGTCCGCTGCGAAACCTCGGCGATCGCGGGCGGCGGCGGTTCGTCGGCGAGCGGCTTTACATCAGCCGGCGATTTGACCGGCATCGGGGCTGGCGCGTGCCCATTCGTCGCTCCGTTCGACGCGGAATCTCCCGGCGGTTGGCCTTCGAGATCGACCTCGGCTTTCGCAGGCTTCGTTCGGCGGCGGCGCGAGGGCTGCGGCGTAGGCGAGCTTTCTTCGACCGGCCGTGTCTCCGTTTGGAGAGCCGGTTCAACCGGGGGCGGCAGCTTGGCGACTCTTTCCACGACTTGGCCCGGCTCGGTGTTTCGCGGCAGCCGCCGGACTCCGACCCCCAGCGACTCGAAGACGCTCGCCAATCGCTCGTGACACGTAAAAACCAGCAATTGATGGCCCGCCGCGGCGAAATCGCGCAACACTTCTGCCGCCAGACCCGAGCGGTCGTCGTCGAAATTCACGAGCACGTCATCGAGCACCAACGGCATTTCGGTTCCGCGGCGAGCGTAAACCTCCACGAGCGCGAGCCGCAGCGCGAGAAACAATTGTTCGCGCGTGCCTCGGCTCAGAACCTCGACCGGCAGCGAATTTCCTCCGGCGTCGTCGATCAGCAGCGAATTTTCGCCGAGCGGAGTCCAGACACGCTGATACCGAGAGCCGGTCAGGCGGGCCAAATACTGCGAAGCCGCCCGCAGCGTTTCCGGTTGCCCCTTGCGCTCGTAATCTTCTTTGATCTGCTGGAGAATCCGCAACGTGATGCCGAGAACCTGCCATCGTTCGATGGCCTCGGCAAGCCGCGCTTCGACGCAGGCCAATTGCAATGGCTTAGCGGCCAGCCGGCGATCATCGGCTAGCGATTCCATTTCCCGTGCCAACCGGCCGCGCCGTTCGAGCAGTTCGTGCAGGCGATCGCGAGCGGATTGCGATGCTCCAGACGGACCTTGCGGCGAGTCACTTAGGCTCGACCGAAAAGTGGCTTCCGTTTCTTCAGGCCCCTTGCCCTCTCCCGCAAGCGGGAGAGCGGATCGCGGAGAAGTTGTTTTTTGGTCGGGCCTTAGAAGCTGCGATCGATCGGGGCCGTCGAGCAGCGCCGCCAATGCGGCCGGGACACACACGCCGGTACACGCGGCATTCAACTCTTGGTCGAGCAAATCGCGGCGGCGCACCAATTCTTCGGCAGAGGCACGTTCCGCGGCACGGCAAGCAAGCTCCGCTCGGTTGGCGGCGCCGGCGCGGTGCAACAGCGATTTACCGCGCCGGCGCAGCCGGACGATGGCGGCCCGATGTTTCGCGCGGGTGCGGGCAAGTTGTTTGATTTCGGCGAGCAATGTGTCGCGGCGTGCCGCGCGCGTTTTTTCCTCGCCAAGCTCACGGCTCAATTGACGAATCCGCGCGGCAGGCGAATCGCTTTGCGGCTCCAGGCCGGATTCGGCGAACAGCGGCTCGATGCGCGACGTGAGCGCCGCGAGCTCGCGTTCGATCCGGTCGCGCTGCTCTTTCGCGGCCGACCATTGTCGGCTCAAATCGGCCATACCAGCCCGTTGGCGGCTCCACGCGCGAAGCTGCTTCGGTGAAATTTGTTTTGGCAGGCCGGCCGCGGCAAGGGCGGCCTGCCATTGCTCGTGGGCAGCGCGAAGTTTTTCCTTCGCTTGCTCGGCCTCGCGGTGGGCGAGTGGCAATTGTTGCTCGGCCGATTGGCGTTTCGCCTCGAGCGGCAAGAGTTCTTCGAGGGCTGCCAACTCGGCTTCGGCGGCCTGCAGCCGTGCCGAGGGCGCGCCCCCTTTCGGCAGTTGCTTGTCGAGCGCCGAACGTTCATCTTGGATTTGCTTCGTTTGCGTTTCGAGCATTGCCAGTTGCTTCTGGCACGACTCGAGCCGCTGCGCCGCCGCGCGTTCGAGAATCCATTTCGCCGCCGCGGCCGCGCCGAATGCCGCGATGCCCAGCAGCGAAAGGATCAGGCCGGGAATGCCGGTGAACGACCGCGGCAATAGCCAACCGGCAAACAATAGCAACACGCCGACGATGAACACGCCTCCCAAGCTCGCCAGCATCCAGCCGGGCAACATCTGCCGATCGAGCGATGCGTGCGTTTCGTCTTCCAGATCGACTCGATGACGGGCCATTCGCTCGAGTCGATCGTCGAGTTGCACGCGGCGGCGCCATTGAGCGGCCGATTGCCCCGATTTTTCCAGTGCGGGGGCCAATTCGTTTAAACCGCGTGCGGCCAGCGCCGACTCGAGCGATTCCGCGTGAGATTCGACTTCTTGCTCCGCATCGCGCACGGTCGTCTGCACTTCGCGCGCGGCTCGCACGGCTCGGCGCATCTCGGTCGCCGGCGCGCGAAGCGCCGACAGGCGCCGGTGCGACAAATCGGGAGCGACGCCGGAGGTGGTTTCGCCGCCAAGATCGAATTGGCCACGGCTGGCCGCCATCCGCGACTCGAATTGTTCGACGGTTGCTCGAGCCGCTTGCAGCTCTTTTTCGACCGACGCGATCCACGATTCATTGTCCGCCAGCGCTTCGATGCGCGGCGCGAGCCGCCAGAGCGCTTGGCGGACCGAAACGGCCGTGGATTCCGTCTGAAGTTGCTTGTCCCGGGCCGCGATTTGCACCAGGCGGCGGCGATGCGCGCGAATGTTGTTGCGGATGCGGCCGAGCCGCTCGTGGGCATTCGGCGGAAAATCGCCGAGCGGTCCGATTGCGGCCAACTGCCGATCAAGAACTGCTCGCTCGTCCCATTTTGGGGCCAGCGACACGGCGAGCTGCATCAGCCGGGCCTCGCGGTCAAGCCGCTCGACATCGGCTTCGGCTTCCCCAATCGCGCCGGCCAACGCATCGCGCTCGGCGCCGAGCCGCCAGTAGCGATTCGTCGCCTCGCCGAGTTCGACAACACCCTGCGAAAGCGTGTCTCGCTCGGCCAACAAATCGGCGATCCGCGATCTTGCCGCTTCATTGCCGAAAAGGCGGCGGCGCGAAGCGTCGAGCTCGCACATCACCTCGGTCAGCGAAACCCGGTCCATGCCGGCCGAAAGTCCGTACAATAACCGCGCCGCGTCGGTGCCTTCCAGGGTGCCGAGATGCTGAAGTTCTTCGAGCCCGAGCGCGAACACATTTCGAAAAATCGCTTCGTCGACATCGCCGAGCAGTTCGCGAAGCTGCTCGTCGCTCCGCGCCGCGGCTGGTAAGGTGCCGTCGGTCGCAGTGACAATCGTTTCACTGAGAAGCGAGTCGGCGCGGTCGGTGCGGGCGACGTCGAATTTTCCTCTTGGAGTGGCGATAGCCAGCCAACCGCCGCCGGGGCCGCCATGCACAGGCGGAAGATAGCGCCGGCGTCGCTCGGGCGAAAAGCCATACAGCACCGCTCGCACGAACTCCAATAACGTCGACTTGCCCGCTTCGTTCGGGCCGCAAAACACATTCAGCCCCGGGCCAAGATGGCGGATTTCCAGCCCGCTCCAAACGCCAAACCCGTCGATGCCGAGATCGGTGAAGTTCATCGCACGGACGCCTCGTTTCGCGGCGACGGGCCAACGTGGCAGAGAGAATTTCGCTGCATTCCACTGGGCAATAGCAGTTCGGCCCCGAGAGCTTTCGCTTGCCGCAAGACACTTGTCCGGGAATCGGAATCGGCGAGGCGGGCCAACAAGGCCTGCCTGAGCGAAGCGGGGCCAGCGGGCAATAAGGGGGCCAGCAGTTCGTCGATGGAACCATCGACCGGAAGCTCCGTTACTTCCTCATCCGTTACTTCCTCATCCGTCACTTCCTCATCCGTCAAGGCGACACGCAGTTGCGCCCCCTCGGCTTCGGGCGATTCGAATGTTCGGGCGCGGCGCAAGAACTCTCCCACCAGTGTTTGCTGTTCGCTCCATGCTGCCGGAATCTGCGGTGGCGCGATTGAAAGCGAAACGCTCCAAGCGGGCGGTTCGCAAGCGCCGTATTCACTGCGCAGCATCGCCAACAATTCGGCGCCGGCCGACGACGATGAACTGGTTCGATTGCCGCTCGGCTGCCCGCACTCGATCGTCCACCGAATCAATTGCACGCGGTCAGGCGCTGCGGCCACCAAGTTTTGCATCCGCTCGTGGAGCAGTCGTTGGATCGCAGAATCGTCCGGCGCTTCTGGAAGAAGCAATCGTTCGTCGTGCCAGCGGATGGCGTCGGTGGCGATGGACGTAAGACGGATTCGATCGCGCGGCTCGATTGCGCCGTCGTTCTCGACGCGAACGAGCGTGCATCCGAATGCGCCGATATCTTGCGGCGATCGGCCTTGCGGTGTGCCGGCGCAATGCACGACACCGGGCAGATCGAATTCGGCCAGCACCGTAACCGGCTGCCGAGACCCGCCACACGCCCAGAAACGATTGCCGACTGCGAGTAGCGAGGCGGCATTGCCCGGGGCCGGGCCCGGAACAATCGCGACCGAAAACAATCCGTCGGGGCTGGGCGCAAATGCGGCGGCAAGCAGGTCGGACGTGCGCGAATTCCTGTCAATGCTGCGGCCGGCGATCTGGCAGAGCGGCATTCCGTCTCGATGATGTATCAAATGCTCGACCCGATTTGCCGCAAAGCGATGCACTCCGGCGGGCCATTGCAAATGTGCCGGCCGATCCGCGCCGCGATCGGTCTCCGCGGAGGCCCAATAAACGGCGATTCCGCGTTCCGCCAACCTGGAAATTTGATCCGCGAGAAACACCAGCCCGCGCGGCCCGGCGCGATGCGGATCGCAAAGATTACCGACAAGCACGACGAAATCGACGTTCTCGGCAATCGCCGCGTCGAAAACTCGTTCGGCCACTCGATAGGGGGCTTCGATAAGCCGCTGGGCGAGATGGTCTGGCACATCCATCAGCCCGTCGAACGGCTGGTGGAGCAGAAAATCGCCGGCCTGAACGAATCGCAACGGCCGACTCGACATGGATTCCCCAACTGGAAATTACGGGTAAAAAGCAAGCTCCTTCGGCCCGGTAGTTTAGCGGAACCGGGCAATTTTCGCCACGCCGATCCTGCTTGCCGGCTCGCTTCGGAACATGCGTTGCTTACCGAGAGAGTATGCCTTGCCCGGCATCGGAAGCTCACCTAGACTAAAACTCCACGCGTCGTTTTGGCCTGGGCGTCTCGCCCCTGATCGTTGATCGACCCCGCGCTGCTTTCTGTCAGGTTGGAAAACCTGCCCTACATAGACAATCGCCGCAGGAGAATCGCCCATTAGCGTCGCAGCTTCTACGAATGTCGCTTTCCAACGGTGCATTTCGCCCGGCTGCGGAGCTACCTATGGCGTCGATGAGGCCCGCGTCGCTTGCGAATGCGGAAATTTGTTGGATGTCAGCTACGATTGGGAGCGCCTCCGGCCGCCCGATTCCTGGAAGCACTTTGAAGCCAAATGGTCGCGCCGCCGCGATCCGTTGTGCTTGAGCGGCGTATGGCGGTTTCACGAACTGCTGCCGTTCGCGCCGCCATCGAAAGTCGTGACCGTCGGCGAAGGGCAAACGCTGTTGCTCCCTGCCGATCCGGTCGCCCGCTATGTCGGCTTGGATGCCGGTCGGTTGTTCTTGCAATACGAAGGATTGAATCCGTCGGGCAGCTTTAAAGACAATGGCATGTCGGCCGCATTTACGCATGCCCATATGATCGGGGCCACGCGGGCGGCATGCGCCTCCACCGGCAATACAAGCGCATCGCTGGCGCTCTACTGTGCCGTAAGCCGGTTGATGAAGGCCCTGATCTTCATCGGCAGCGGCAAGATTTCGTACGGCAAACTGTCGCAGGCCCTCGACTACGGCGCGCTAACCGTCCAAATTGCCGGTGATTTCGACGACGCCATGCAGCGGGTCCAGGAAGTGTCGCGGCAGTTGGGCATCTATTTGGTCAACAGCGTCAATCCCTTTCGCTTGGAAGGGCAGAAGACGATCATGTATCGCGTGCTCGAGGGCTTAGGCTGGGAAGTGCCCGATTGGATCGTTGTGCCGGGAGGCAATCTTGGCAACTCAAGCGCGTTCGGAAAGGCATTCGCCGAATTGCATAAAATTGGCTTGATCGACCGCGTGCCGCGATTGGCCGTGATCAACGCCGCCGGCGCCAATACGCTTTACGAACTTTATGAACAGCGTGGCTTGCGCTGGAATGGCGGCGATCCGGATATGTCGCTCGTGTCGGTGCACAAAGCCGAAATGGAAGCTGCCGCACGCCGGGCGTCGACGATCGCCAGCGCCATCGAAATCAATCGGCCCGTGAATCTCACCAAGTGCCTGCGGGCCTTGGACATCTGCGACGGCGTCGTGCGCGAAGTATCCGACCAGGATATTCTCGACGCCAAGGCCCAAGTCGGCGCGGGCGGTTTCGGTTGCGAACCGGCCAGCGCCGCAAGCGTCGCGGGCGCCAAGCTATTGATCTCGCAACAGGTGATCGCACCCGATGAGCGCGTCGTGTGCATTCTCACCGGGCATCAATTGAAAGATCCCACCGCCACGGTCGCCTATCACACGACCGACCAATCGCAGTTCAACCAAGTGCTCGGCAGCCGCGGCGTGAAACGGGCGTTGTTCGCAAATCGTGCCGTGGCGGTGAACAACGATCTGGACGAAATTATCAAGGCGATCCAGCTCTATAGCTAGCGCCGCCTCGCGGCAGAGCCGCAACCAACGTAGTAGGCACACTCCGTGTGCCGGCGGCGAAGCCGATTCGCGCACGCCCGCAGTCAGACGCCGCTAAAACGCTGATCCATCGATCCTAACTATGCTTGCTCGCGGTCGAAACGCTCGAACGGCATGGTGGCACGCGTTTCAAGTGGCCGACGGCATACGGAGTATGCCTGCTACGTAGTAGGCACACTCCGTGTGCCGGCGGCGATGCCGATTCGCGTACGCCCGCAGTCAGACGCCGCTAAAACGCTGCTCCATCGATCCTAACTATTCTTGCTCGCGGTCGAAACGCTCGAACGGCATGGTGGCACGCGTTTCAAGTGGCCGACGGCATACGGAGTATGCCTGCTACGTAGTAGGCACACTCCGTGTGCCGGCGGCGACGCCGATTCGCGCTCGCTCGCAAGCAGACGCCGCTAAAATGCTGTTCCTTCAACCGATCCCGCACCTGCGCATGCTTGCTCGCGGTCGAAACGCTCGAACGGCATGGTGGCACGCGTTTCAAGTGGCCGACGGCATACGGAGTATGCCTGCTACATAGTAGGCACACTCCGTGTGCCGGCGGCGACGCCGATTCGCGCTCGCCCGCAATCGGACGCCGCTAAAACACTGCTCCATCGATCCTCCGCATCTGCGCATCGGCTCGATTGGTCGAGCCACGGCTCACTTGAGCAGAGCCTTCAGCCTCGTTCACTTGCTCCGACGTCGCTCGAGCAGCCATGCAACCTTTCGCGTCACGCACAGGGCGGCCGTTTCGCTCCGGCGCGGAGCGTGCAATACATTTCGTTCGATTCGTGCCCTTCGACTTCCACCTGCACCGTCGAGTGGTTGATATTGAATTCGACGTGCAGGCGGTCGACCACCGAGCGAATCACCTGTTGCCCCTCGCGAATGCTCTGCTCGGCCACGACGATGTGGCAACTGCAGGCGATCACGCCAGGGCCAACCGTCCACACGTGCAGGTCGTGCACTCCCTCGACACCGCCGACATTGCCGATCGCCCGTTCGACCATTGCCATGTCGATGCCCGCGGGCGTGCCTTCGAGCAAAATCGTCACGCTTTCTTTCAAAATGCCCCAACTGCTCGCCAGCACCAGCCCCGCGATCGCGAGCGATGCGATCGGATCTGCAATCGAAATTCCGGTCGTCGCCACGACGATGCCGGCCACCACGACGCCGCATGCCGAAAGCGCGTCGCCGAGCATATGCAGATAAGCGCTGCGAAGATTGATGTCGTGCTTGGCCTCCGAGCGGAGCCAGAAGCTGATTACCACATTCATGCCGATTGCGGCCAGGGCGACGCCGACCATCACCCAGCCTTGCGGCGCTTCCGGATGCCGCAGGCGCGCGATTGCATCGGCGAGAATCAGGATCGCGATTAGGACCAGGGAAACCGCATTCACCAGGGCCACGAGAATGCCGACGCGATGGTAGCCGAAGGTCATGCCCTGATGGGACGGCTTGCTGGCGATCCAGAGGGCATACCAGCTAAAAGCCAAGGCTGCCGCATCGGCAAAGTTGTGTCCGGCATCGGACAAGAGGGCAAGGCTGTGTACCGCGGCGCCGGCAATCGCTTCGCCGAGGACGAAGGCCAGCGTCAGCGATACGGCAAGGCCAAGCTTCCAGCGCGACATGTCCGCCGTCGCGCTGTGGCATGCATGACCATGGGCATGCGAAGATTCGACAGAACCGCGGTGCGAATGGCCATCTCCATGCCCACCGCAATCCTGATGATCGTGGGCATGCGAGTGATCGTGCATCGGTAGGAGAAAGCGGTAGGAACCGAATTCACGGTTGCTGTTTCTCGCCGGGATTGCTAGCACGACCGCATTAACGACCGGCTTTGCTCAAACAATGCCGGTCGAAGGATCGGTCAGCCAGACGAGTTCTCGCACGGGGCGCTTCTTTCCGCGGATGGGCTTGTTTTGCACCAATTCAGCCGCGATGATTTCGCCCGGCGAGTCTCCCATTTCCGGGGCCACAACCACGACGCGGGGCAAATCCGGATCGCTGGCGATCAGTTCGCGAAACCGTTTTTCAACTTGCTGCCGCACGGTTCCCGGCGTAACGTCCTTGAACGACGCCGCTTTAAAGCGCACAAGGCCTGTTCCGTTGAATCCGCCCCCTTGGAGGTGGTAAAGATGAATCGCCATCGTTCGCATGGGAGAAATCAAATAGCTGGCCCGTAAAGCAGTCGTTATGGTCGAACCCATCCCATCCCCCATCGGCAATGAAGCTTCGGCAATCGAAAAGATTGGATCAGAAACGCCGCAAATCGACGATTCTGCCTTATTGTATAGGCTAATCCCCCGCTGGGCCATGCCCGAAATCTAGAGACTTTTGGTCAATTTTGAACGACGGGCCCGTGCGCGTACCAATTTGAGCCCGGCTTGAAGACTGGCCGAGAAGGGCCCCCCGCCTGTGCAGTGTCTGCGGCGACCGTCTTTTATCGAACACGCCCAGCTGGCTTCGTTCACTTACCACCGAGTCATCGGGAACGCCGAAACGACAAAGCCAAGTCGAAGGGTCATGTGCTTCACCACCGCTGCCCTCGGCGTCCTCGGTGACTCGGTGGTTAGCTGCCGGCGAGTATGAGACACGACAGTAGCAGCCGTCAAATCTGGGCGCCGTTCCAGCGGACGAATCCCTCGATGGCAAAGAATTCCGGCAGGCCGAGGCGATTGTAGACGTCGGCGGTGTGGCGGTTTCTTTCCTCGGCCCGTTGCCAGAATTCGCGCGGATCGTCGGGCCCGGGAAACAAGGCCCGGTCTTTCTGCGACTCGTGGCAGAAAATCGCGGCCCGCTTCCGCTCCAAGTCGCCGGGGCTGAGCGGCACGGCAACGTCGATTTCATGGGCCGCCCATTCCTGCCACGCCCCGCGATACAAGAACACGTCAGGCCGAATTCCCCCTGCTTGCTCGAGCTGCTGCATCGCCCGCAAAATCGCTTCGGCGCACAGCCGGTGCGTGCCGTGCGGATCGGAGAGGTCGCCGGCCAGATAGATCTGATCCGGCCGAAGCTGCTCGATCAATTCGCGCACGATGCGAATATCGTCGTCCGAGAGCGGGCGTTTGGCGATGGTGCCGGTCTGGTAGAACGGCAAATCCAAGAAGTGCAGGCATTCCTCGCAACAGCCGGCCTCGATGGCCCCGGCTTTCGCCTCGCTCCAACGGATGAGAGCCTTGATCCGCAACACGGCCTCGCCATCCGGTTGCCCCGGCTTCTTCGCGCTCAGCGAGTGGTTCACTTCCTCTTCGACATGCAACGATTTCTCGCAATCGATGCCGAACAAGCGATTGTATTCGGCCAGCAGATCGGCCGCCCGCCGGGCGTCGTCGTCGAACACGGCGATATTGCCGCTCGTCATATACGCCACGTGCACTTCATGCCCATCCTCGCAGAGCCGAATCAAGGTGCCTCCCATGCTGATCACGTCATCGTCGGGATGGGGGCTGAAGCACAGGATTCGCTTCTTGGCCGTGCTGGCCGGATGGTCTGCAATGGTGTCCATCATCCATTGGAAAACGCGCTTCGCGAGCCGCTCGGCCGGCCCGTGATGCCGTAGCAACTGATGCAGGTTGTGCTTGCGGAAATCATTGTCGTCGAGCCGCAAGAGGGCCTTGCCGGTTTGCTCGTTGAGCCAGATCACGGCCCGCTTGATCATCGAATCGGTCCAGTCGACATTGCCGAGCACCCACGGCGTCATCACACCGGTCAGCGCGGCCGCGGCGGCATCATCGAGCAGAAACGTCGCATCGGCATGCTCGCGGAGAAGGGCCGCTGGCACGCGATCGGTCAGCGGCCCTTCGACCGCTTCACGAACGATCTTGGCCTTCTGCTCGCCGTGTGCGATGAGGATGATCTTGCGCGATTCGAGAATCGTCGCCAGCCCCATCGTAATGGCTTGCGTGGGCACGTGTTCTTCACTGAAAAAATCGCTGGCCGCCCCTTTGCGCGTGACCGAGTCGAGCGTCACCAACCGAGTGCGACTGTTGCGCTGGCTGAACGGTTCGTTGAAACCGATATGCCCGTTGCGGCCGATGCCGAGCAGCATGATATCGATGCCGCCGCCCGCGGCGATGGCCGCCTCGTAGTGCTTGCAATGCGCTTCGACATATTCGGGCGGCACGGTGCCGTCGGGAATGTGGATATTCTCCGGCGGGATGTTGACATGGTTGAAAAAATGCTCGCGCATCCAACGGTGGTAGCTTTGCAATTGCGTCGGCTGCAGGCCGTAATATTCATCGAGATTGAACGTGACGACCTGCGAAAGATCGAGCCCTTCTTCGCGATGCAATCGGATCAACTCGCGATAGACGCCCACGGGCGTCGAGCCCGTCGGCAGGCCGAGCATGGCATGCGCTCCGGCGGCGTTCCGCTGGCGAACGATGCCCGCCACGGTTTGGGCGACATAGCGGGCCAGATCGCGATTGGAATCGAACACGCAACAGGGGACTTGTGTTCCATCAATGCGGCGCGCACGGGGCACGGCAGGAGCGGCTTGAAGCATGGTTGGCGCGGAGAGTTTAATTTAGGATACGCAATAAATGGCCGCCGACCGCCATTGTGACAGGAAAAACACCGCCAGCCAAGCGTTTCCGGGCGCGGTACAGGAAAAAACCGCGACTCCGTCACGGATGCGGTTCGCCGGATTCTCAGGCCGCCCTGCGAACCGGGAGCGCCACCGGCGCGTCGACCATTCGTTGGGCGATGATGCGGCCAACGACGTATTCCAAGGCCTGCTCGACGAGTTCGCCGCAGCTCGCCGCCGGTACCACGTCGTCGGTGCGCGACAGCAAATCAATTTCCGCAGCCACGGCCATCCGAGCGCGAGCGCGAGCGTATCCGCGGGCTTCGGAGAGCGTCATGCCTAACATTCGATCTCCAACAGCCGCAGCAGCTTGAGGAAGCGAACGCCGCCCGATCGCGGCGGCCAAGCGTGCCAGCCGTCGTCGAGCGTGCAACGGAAACACGAGAGCGAGTAGAGGCATGAGAATCCGTTCCAAATAGAGTTTGCGGTCGCCAATCCGTGGCCGCCGTGTAGGTCAGGCTTTCCAGCCTGACGCCGTTTCGGTTGCCGCGGATCGGAGCCCAAGACGCGTCGAATTCGGACCCGGGAGCAATGTGCGATCCAGCAATGGGAAAGATCGTGCGATGTGTGGCGGAAACTCAAGACGGGACGAGCAATTGGGAATTCTAGGCACAACAGGCTTCTCTTGACCCAACCGCAAGCTTTCCCTAAGTTATCGCTGGTTCGGCGCCGTCGCCAAGAGGCTAAGGCAGCGGATTGCAAATCCGCCATCGTGGGTTCGACTCCCACCGGCGCCTTTTTCGCAAGCACTCGCATCTACGCGCAACGGCTTGCAATAAAGCCTTGCATCTAAACCGTTTGCGTCGCCGGCTTGATTCGCCGCTATCTCTGATTCGTCGCAAGCGGTCGCAACCAGTTTCGCCATCCCAGGGACTGTTTCGCACGGTCCGTACTGCATTAGTACTGCGCGCCCGCCATCGGTCCCCGTCGCTTTCATCGACTCGGGCTGCTGCTTTTGGCCAATGTGCGACGGCAACGCATCGAGCGCGCCGCTAATATCATGCAGGCGGGCATGGGCGTAGCGGCCGATTGTCAGCACCGGCGTCGAGTGGCGGGCAAGCTCTTGGGCCGTTTTCACGGAAACGCCGCTGGCCACCACGGCAGAAATATAAGCGTGTCGAGTCGAGTGGAAATCGGCAATTTCGCCGGCAGCGTTCACGTAGGCCAGGAAATCAGATTTGATGCGGCCCTTCCGCTCGGCCGCCTCGCCGGCCGCCTCGATCCACGCGTCGCGGGCTTTCTTCAAGTCGCTCCGCATCATGCGGGCCGTGTCGCCGGGTAGACGGGCGAAAACTTTCTCGCCGCCCACGAATCGTTCCAGCCACGGGCGAAGTAATTCAGCAAGATCGGCCCGGATCGGCTGCACGTCGATTTTTTGCCGCTTGGCGAATACCGTGATTGTCGGCGGGGATGTGTCAAGGTTGAATGACGCATGTGTGAGCCGCCGCAATTCACTGGCACGGAATCCGGTGCCAAGAGCGACACGGTATACCATTGCACGGTCCGGGCCGCTGATTCGATGCTCTGGCGCCGTGTAGTTCTCGGCCGATGCCAGAAGGCATTCGATCTCACGTTCGCTTAGCTCGCGCCGAACGTGCCGACGGTCGGACGCTTCATTGAAGCCATCTTCGCCGGCCAGGAAATCGTCGGCGGATAGTTTTTGCTCTTTCAGCCACCGAGAGAACGCCTTGATCGCCGTCAGATAGCTGTTGCACGTTCGCGGGCTGGCCGTCCGTGACGCCGCCGATTGCCGTAACGATGCGATCGCACGTCGCACAGCGGGGGCAGTTAGATCGGCGATACGTTCAGCCTTGCATTGCTTCACGATCCAACGGATCTGGCGGCACGTCTGAATGACGTGCTTTTCAGAGCGTGACTTGTCGCGTAGGTGCCGCTCGAAATCGGCAACGTGCGCACCGACCGGCCGCCGGCCCTCCGTCGAGAGCCGCTCAAGCGTGGCGTCAATCAAGCCGTCGCGGCGCGCCGCTTCGTCCGCTTCCCACTTGGCCGCAAGCCGCTTCGCGGTTGCGTAGTCCGTGGTTCCGGACGATTTAGGTTTCTGCTGGCCGTTGCGGTCGATGACCGCCATTACCCATTTTCCGGCACTGCCAGGGCCACCACGTTTATAGACCGATGCCATGATTCACTCCCTTGTCGCCTTGGGGCCTTTTGAGGAAAGGCTGAATTGCAGATAGTCGGCAAGCTTGTCCAGGGTTTCGAGCGTGAAACCAAGCCGACCGTTCATAAATCGCGACAGAACGGATTGCTCGATTCCAGTGTGCTTCGCAATCTGGTAGCGACTCACGCCGGAATCTTCGATCGCCCGTCGAATCTGATCGGTGAACTTTGGACGCGGCTTTGCCATGCCGACATTCTAGCAGCGCTTGCTATGGCGTCAAGCATCCGTTGGCAGAAATCCATTCGCGGAGCATCGTCGGGCAGTAGCGCACGAGATGGCCAACCTTCACGCTCGGAATGGTGCTTGATTTGGTGAGAGACCAGAGCGTCCGCGGCGAGATGCCGAGCCGCTCTGCCGCCTCGCCGGCGTCCCAAAGCAGCTGGCCATCGGGCTGCGATCGGCACCAAGCGAGCAACTTGCCGAAAGCGGCGAGTGTTGCGGTTTGCGTCGGATCGTCGCCGAGATCGGCAACTATAATGTCGCCGGCACCGAGTCGGAGAGCGGCGAGCGACGCTTCGCGGACGGCCGCCTTGCCGGCTTTGCCAACTTGCACGGCGTCGAATTGTGCGTGCAGCCAGGCCGCGAAGCGGGGCACGGTATCGAGCGGTTTGGATTTTGGCATTAGGAAACCTTGCGATGTCTTCGACTACGCCAACTCAAGATTGAAGTCAACGACCAACGCTCGCGGCCGTCAAACTGCCTCGACGCCGGAAACGACTCTGCCTCGATCCGATTTGCGGCGTGCTTGACGCCGCGGTGCGGCGCCCGTTAAGGTAGAAGCGGCGTCTTTTATTCTGGAGGGAGACGTTTTCGGAGGGCAGTTCGATGCAGGTCACAGGTGGGAACGTCGGCCGCAGAAACGCACGCATCG
This sequence comes from Pirellulales bacterium, assembly GCA_036267355.1. NCBI lineage: Bacteria > Pseudomonadati > Planctomycetota > Planctomycetia > Pirellulales > Pirellulales bacterium. The sequence continues at coordinate 22,779 of DATAWG010000105.1, forward strand.
GTCCGACCGGTTCAATCACGGTTTCAGGCGGACAGTTTTTCTTGCCGGAGCGAATTCGCGGCATTCAAATCATCGACCGCGAAAGCAGTGTCAACTTTTGGAACGCGGCCGGGAACATCGCTCTTGGCGATATGCTGGCCGGTTCGACCGGTGAAGTTATCGGGGCGATTCTGACCCGTCCGAAAGAAACGCTGACCGTTGCCGTCTCGCTATGGTGGGATAAGGTGATTGTCGCAACGGCCACGCACGACGAGTTCCGCACCCTTGCGGCCGCCGCCGCGGTCAATGGTGGCCGGGAACCTCCGCGGCCGACTGCGATCGAAAACACCGACCCGCAAGATTGGCTTGTAGATGAACACGCTGCCGGCAGCCCGGCAAACGCGGGCGAATTTCTCGCCGATCTTGAACGGCATTACGACAAGCAACTCCGCTTGCGGAGAACGCGCGGACTGGGGCGCCTCGCGATGGTGGCCATTATCGCCGTCCTGCTCGCTACGGCGATCGCCGCAGCCTATTGCCTGTGCGAAGCGCTCCGGCACTTGCCGGGGCCCGGTCATTGAGTCAATCAAATGTCACATGCTGACCGTTTCACTGACGCCCATTTGGCCCGCGATATTTTGAAGCGTCTGTGATATTTGATCGAAGCTGGTGGCGTCTTTCAGCATTTGGTCAAGCTGTTTTTGGGCGACCGCCAGCATTGGATTCTCGGCCGAATTGCGGCTGTTACGCAGGGCAGCCGAATAGGCTTCGGAACTTCCTTGCGAGAGCGCGGCCGCAGCGACGGGGTGTTGCATGGAAGCTCGCGCTAGATTTTCCAACGCCGCGCGGCCAGCGAGTCCGGCGCTCATCGGATCGAGGGCATGGTTGGCCACCAACGTTTGCAACTCGCGAAGCGTCGCCTGGAATCTTTGGAGAGGGGTCATAATCGATTCGCGGATTGAAGCCGCGTGGCTCTCCATGTCGCGCCGCTGGCGCTCCGCCTCTTCGGCCGCCTCTTTGGCTGACTCGCTGAATTGTCCGGCGGCCTCGTTGGATCGCAATGCTTCAAGGATTTTTTCGAGTCGCGGAATGGCTGCCATCAATTGAGACATGCGGACGCTTTCGGCATCGGTCACTTGGTGGACAGCTCCCCCATACGGGGTACTAGCCGATTTCAACAAGTGTGCCAACTCGGCTTGTTCCTTCCAAAGTCGATTTTGGACTTCGGCCATAGTCGATTGCTGACTCAATTCACTTCGCGCCCGCTTTATCAAAGCGGCGTCCTCTTCATCCTCCTTGCGTGCAAGACGGCTCGCGGCCTCAGTGGCTTCTCTCAAGGCCTCGGCATAACGCTTTGCTGCTCTGATCGGTGCTTCGTGTGCCTCGGCTGCGCGTTCCGCAATAGCCTGAGACGCGTGGTATGCCTCATTGCTCGCCTGCACAAATTCGGTCAAGCCGGCTGCCACGACTCCAATAGCGGGGGCGGCCTCCGCAATCTCGGGTGCAAAGTCCAACACTTTGGAGCCGACCGACTTCAGGGACTGGACCACCTTGCCTATCGCGCCCGACGCTTGCGCAATGCCGTTGATCGAGCCTGCGACCGCCGTCACGGCGGGGAGCACTACTTTTCCCATCGTTGCGGCCAGGTCTTCATAGTCGTTTTTGAGTTGCTTCAATGCGCCCCCGGCCGTCTTAGCGGCTGCCACGGCGGAGTCGCCAATCTTCGCGTTGACCGCGGCGATGATTTCCGCCTGGGCCTTGGCCACTTGGCCGGTGTCCACAAGATTTTGAATGACGGCCTTTTGCTGCGCGCTGAACTGCACGCCCATTTTTGCGAGCGCTCGCAGACCGTCCGCCGGATTTTCCAGGGCCCGGCCGAGGTGTTCAGCGGCCGTGGACAAATCCATATTGAACACAGTCGCCAAGTCGGCGGCCGCCTTCATCGCCGCCTCGAAATTGTCGCCGCGGATGCTGCTGAATGTCGCCAGGACGGTTTCGGCGGACGCAGCGGCCTCGCGGGAAAACGTCGTGACGCTGGATAGCCCTTTGGCAATCTGCTCCATGCCATCCGCATTGAAGCCGGCCGCCTCGCCGGTGGCGCGCAAGACGGCTGCCAGTTTGGCTTGCGTCTCTTGGGCTTGCATCGCCTTTTCGATCATCCCGCCGAGCCCGAAGCCGGCGACGCCAACGCCGAGCATCTCGCCGACACCCTTGGCATGCTCGCCGAGTTCGGCGAGACTCTTGGCAAAATCTTCATGCTCTTTGCGGGCCTTGCGCAGCCCTTCGACGAATTTGGCGCTGTTGAGCGCTAGATCGACATCCAGCGAAGCAATCGTTGACATACCCTATCCTCGAATCGGTAACACATCTACGGCCACGGCGCGGCCGCAGTCGTCATGCGTCAAACTGAATTCGACCCGAACGTCAGCGATGCCACGTTGCACGCCGGGCGCAGAGGTCCAAAGAAAATACCACCGGCAATGATTCGCGATGATCCAGCCGCCACGCTGCGAACATTGTCCGGCATCGATCCGGCCGCGGTGACGGGTTGCTGTCATCGTCGGGCCTCGATCGATCGTTCGGTTTCGGCCAGGCCGATGCTGTCGAGTCGCCATTTCGCTCGCCGCATCGCAACATCTTCCTGCCGTTTCAATTGGCCGAGCGTCATCGACGCTGGATCGTCACAGTCGGGCGACGCCCGAGTCTCCAGTTCCAAAACGCGGAGTTCGGCATCTTCGCGTTCCAATTGTTCGCGGCTTTTGCGAAGCAGCGCCTTCAAATCATGGCCTTCGCGATCAGCCCGCTCGATTTTAGTTTCAATCATGCGAGCGTGTGGCCTCCGCGTTCGACTTCTGCATACCAGGCGGCGAGGCGTGAGTTGCAGTCGGTTATCAATCCGGGGTGCAGAGGCCAACCAAAATGTCCCAGCTTGGAGCCGCCAAGGCCGTTTTGATTGAGGGCGTCGTAGAACGTGTCGAGGCGGCTGGCCGCGGCGCCAAAAGCTTTGGCTGTGTCGGCGACGGCCTGAAGAAGTTTTTGATGCTCATTGGGCAGGCCCGCGGAGTCGATCAATTCAGATCTGGCCTCCCGCTCCGCGTCTCGGATGACGAGAAGCTGCCGGTCGATCGCGTTTCGCAACACGGCGATTTTCAACCCGGCTTGGGTTCGGGCATCGTTGCTGGTTTCAACGCGAATCCGGCCGGGATCGTCGCCGGCAAGGTACGCCGCTTCCGCTTTGGCAAGCGAATTCGTTTGGACGGGGGCCGCGGCGTAGGTGTCCTTGGCGTCGCGCAGCTGCTGCCGGAGCCGTGCTAACAACAGCACGGCGGACGCAACGACGGGATGGTCCCACAATTTCGGAATCATTCGACTTCCTTCAATTTGGCCTTGGTCGGACGCAACCGCAGAGGCCGGACTGCGGGGCGCGTTTGGAGAAAAGGAAATTTCATCAAGTGTCAACTCCTGCGAGCGATTTCGAGAAGTCGCAAACGTTCACCGTCGAAGTGGTTCGCACGCATCGCTGGGCGAGCGAGCGAGACCGACGTTTTGGGATATGCCGGGCATGCAACTACCGAAACGTCACTTAGCCCAGCAAGGCTTTGAATCGTTCTAATACGCTGGGTGCCCGTGTATGCCCAAGAGTCGCCGCGCGCGGCGACCATGAAGCCAAAACTGCATCCGTTCAGGTCGCCTCTACGCACTAACTCTGAAACAGAGCGTGCAAGCTCTGTGTCGGGCAGCAGGTCGCGGAAAGCGAGTCCGTGCGAATCTTCCCAAACTTGCAAGGTGCCTGCGGAGCGTCGCCCCAGCAGCTTGCTTGGATCGTGATCTACGAGGAAGAGAGTATCGGAATCCTCATTCGCGAGCGCGGGGGCAAAACAGCCCGGGGCGAGCATTTCCCGAAACCCACCGAGATCGGCAGAAAGGACGTTGTGAACCGCACCGTAGCCGCTCAGCTCGACGCCGCCGCCGCGACGTTCGGGCGCCGAACGGACCGAGAGCCCTTCAAACGTTGTGCGAAACTCCCAGTCACCGCCGGCCCGGTGGCCTCCTCCCGCCGCTCGGACGGTAGGCGGCATTTCGACCAAATCGGCGAATTCCAGGTCAGTGTTTTTGGTCGCATTCCGCAATTCGGCGTTCCACGAATCGCCCTCCCACGCAGCGGGAGTCCGTTTTTTAAGCATGATTGTTTTGATTATTCCGTTCGTCGCCTGGGCAACAACTGATTTTTCGCGAAAATTCGCGCGGCGTTTGGTTGGCGGTCAGCCGGTCGCACGTCCTAGAAAATTGACCCGCCCCTGGGGTCTGCACGGAGTGAAGGTAGTGCGAAGGCTGGTGAACCACTTTCGCATAACTCTCTCCACGCGAGAGAGCGCATAGAGAAAGTATTCAGAAATCGCCTCACTCCTCTTCACCTTCTTTCACTCGCAGCCTGATTCCATGCCACCGGATGCGCCCCTTGTGAGGTCCGGTTGTATATCGACTGCTCCTAAAGCCGCGGCTGCGGAGCAGCGTCGCAAATTGTTTCGGAGTCATCGCTGGGTTGCCTTCCAAGTCGCGGTATGCCGAGAGCAACTCTGACGCGCCGGCTTCCTCATCGACACTCACAGTACAGCATTCATCAATGAAGCCACCTAATATATTTTCGTCTGCCTTATACGCGTCAGTCGCCTGTCTCGCTTCCGGCGGTGCATTGAGCCCTTTCCGCTGCCACTCCAAACAACCGCGAACGAGCCACGCCAACACGCCAGGCGCCTCTTGGACTAGTTCCTTGCTCAAATCTTTGTTCTGCCGCGCTTCCTCGATCGTCACATTGAACGGCACAAGCTGAATTCGTCGCCAAATTGCATTGTCGCTGCCGCGGATCGCTGGCCGGTGGTTGGTTACCAGCACGAGCTTGTGCGTTGGATCGAATTCCGTGAAGTCCTGATATAGTCGGCGAGCGGTTATCCGATCGCCGCCCGTCAGGCTTTTGACGATTGCCTCGTCCAGCCGGCCATTCTCATCAGTCTCAGAGCAGAATGCGGCCCGCTTGCGAAACAATGCAGCTATCTCGGTCGGATGCCTATCGCGGCCCGCCATAAGTAGCTTTGCAGGCGCCTTCAATCCGTAGCTGCCGAAAATGAAAAGCAACAATTCCATCAGGATGCTTTTTCCGTTCCCACCGAGTCCGTGCCAGATCGGCAGTTTTTGTTCGCGGACGGAGCCGGTCAAAAAATAACCGCACAATCTTTGCACGAACGCGATCAGCGCTTCCGACGCCGCGAAGATTTCTTGTAGGAATTGATCGAATCTTGGACACGTTGCGCCCGGGTCGTATGGCACCGGGCACAATTGCGTGATGTAATCTTCGCGTCGATGGGGTCGGAGTTCACCTGTTCGCAGATTGAGCGTGCCGTTCTCACAATTGAACAACCACGAATCGGCGTCCAATTCCTCCGCTCGAATGGCAACGCTGGGCTCACTGCGAGCCAACGCAAGAAAGTTTGCGATCCCGGTCGCTCCGTTAGTCGCCCGAATGAAGCTCCGCACCTCGCGGAGCGCTTTGTCGTCTATCGCCTTGTGATCGAGCCGACGATACGCTTCCCAAAGCGAAACGGAGTATTGCTTCGCGAGCGATTCGATTGCCCGAACCTCATCGGTGGCCCAGCGGCGGCCGTCGAAGATCAACCATCGCCGCCAGGAATCGCAGTACCGGACGATCAGCCCGTGCCGCGCTTCAAGCCAGGCGACAAACCGCTTTGCATTAGCGAGGTCGTTTCTACCTTCAATTTCGAGCAAGCCGAGCCGCGATGCGGCCACTGCTTCGGCGGCCTTTCTCCACGTCAGATCGAAATATCGTCGGCCGCCTTCGGCGAATTTTCCGATCGACTCGACCAGCGGCCAGACGGCTTCCACATCAAGGCCGCGACGGCTGCATTCCGCAGCTAGCGCGAAATCGGTTTGGCTGCGCTCGCCCGCCAAAGCGTTCGCGCATCGATTGACGAGCGTGGCGAACCATTCGCCAAGTTCCGCCGTCGCAGGCGGCAAGGTGGTCGGTGGCGAGGCGGCCGGCGTCAGTCCCACAGGCCATAATTCGCTGCAGAGCGCGTCGAGTTCGCGTTGCCGATCTTCGATCGTAGCCGGCGACTCGGCATATCGCTGGCCGGTGATGCAGAAAAATCGGCCGCTGCCGTAGATGGCCACCTCAGGCGATTTGGAGCCGAACGTCGGCACGTTCTTCGGCTTGAAAACCGAATGGCCCGGTCGCGGCTTTGCTCGCACGAAAATCTTGACGCCGTATCCACTCGGCGACACTTCACAGTAGCCGCCGAGCCCTTTGACGATCGACTGCGCCCATAGTGTCAGTTTGCCCGTTGCCGGATCGTGGCAGGCGTCCAGGTCGATCCCGCAAAACGAATCGTGTTCGGCGAACACGTAGCCCACGCCATCGCAGCCGAGCCGCTCGCAAGCGGAAACGGCGTCGTCGAAGCTAGCCCACGTCGCGGGATTTGTGCTGGACGCGTTCCGACCAGTCATCGGATTGACCGGCAGTTTTGTCAGTCGGCCCTTCCGTTCAACCGAGCGCCAGCAGACCCATTGCGTTCGCTCGCGGATTTCCGCGGGGACACAATTAGCTTCGACAACAGGCATTCCAACCCAACATGTGTATTAAGAACCTCTCGCCCGCGGTTTGCGAGCGCGGGCGAGAGGCAAAGCGGCGACTCGGAGAATGCCGCCTTTTAGGGAGACTCTACCTTGGTGAGCGTGACGCAGATTTCAGAGCCCGGCTTGAATTGGCTCCCCTGCCGCGGTTCCATGGAGAACCGCGCTGCGCTGCCAAATTCACGGCGTCTTGCGTCGTGCAGGTGGCAGAGAAGGCCGTCGTGATCGGACCGGTCGAAAGAAGCGTTGCGTTCATCGATTGAGCCCCGCGAGCGCTAGCAAGTCCGCGCGACGGAACCGAACGCTTCGGCCGATCCGCACTCTTGGTAGCCTGCCGTCGTTCGCCAGCCGCCAGATCGCGGCGAACGAAATTTTCAACAAACAGGCGGCGCCCTCAGCGGTGAGTAGCTCGCCGTCATCTTCGCTGCAAACGGTTTCCACGGAGTTTTCCTGCTAATCAAACGAGTAACGAAAGAACGCATCGCGCGGCCCTCTATCTAAGTAAGAAGGCCATTTCCGGATTTCACACCGAAAAAATCTTCCGGCCGGCTGCGCGGCCGCCTATATAGCAGGGGGCCCATTCAGAGCTTCCGCACGAAGAAATCCGAGCAGTCCCCGGCCGAAAGTTTCCCGGCCTGGGACAACCGATACAACCCGTCCTACGCAGCAGCAGCTACGGGTGGTTCCATGCGCGGTCCGTTTTGTTTGCCGGCTTGAATCTTCAAATCGCTTTAGACGGAAGCCGCTCACGCGGCCGTGGCAGATACGCTTTCACGCAGCCGCTTTTTCAACGCCCAACCAATGGCCTGCACCTGCCTGACCGTCTTGCCGAATTGCTCGGCCACCTCTTCATACGAGGCGCCAAGGGAGCGTTGCTCGACGAACTCTTGCTCCAAGCCGGTCCGGCAACATTTCAAAATCTCGTTCAACCCTATGCCGTCGCCGGCGTCATCGTCACCGGCTTCAAACGCTTCGGGGCACAGTCCCGATTGCTTGAACACCGGGGCTTTCTCGCCGAGACGCCGACGCGTCGTCCGCGGCACGCGGATCAGCGGCTGATAAAACCGGCTGTTTTTGAGACGTTGAACGATCCTCATTGCCAAAAATCCTCGCACGTCGTAGATCGACGTTCGGAGACTTGGCAACGCACCCACGGCCTCGACGAGCGCGAGATACGCGTCGGAAACGAGATCGTCTCGCGGCACGCGACGATCGCGGCAAAGCTTATTGGCAATGGTTTCCGCCACCGGCATCGCCGTCTTTATCAGTTCGTCGCGCGCGGTGCCGTCGCCGTCCAGTAGCCGGCGGAAGAGCGAATCGAGAGCGTTCACATTCTCCCCCTGTGAAAAAGAAAAACGGATGATGCTTCCAGCCAGGTGGCCGCCGATCGGATTATTTTCACGCTCGGCGTTCCGACGGGTATCGCTTGTGCCGATCATGCCGCCGTCCCCTCGGAAGGCTGCAAGGCGGCCCTGTGAATCTCCTCCAGGTTGGAAAATACCATGCGGGGCGATTCAGCGTGCCGAGAGTTCCACGGCCGGGGAACCAAAACCGCTTGGCCTCCGTGTTGCCGAAACTCATCGACGTTGTGGTCCGAATCATCAATGAGCAGCGTCGCTGGATGGGCGCAGAAATGTTTTCGCGGCCCGATCAGATATTGCCGCCGCAACCACGAGGGGAGGCGTGAATGAATCCATTCAAGCTTGCCTGCAAGGCAGTCCGGATCAATCGTAGGCGATGTGAGCATGCACACGCTCGTTCGCCCGACTGCCCATTCCGCCCAACGGATCAATTCCCCTGCTTCCGCCGTTAGCGCCGAGGTGCCCCATATGCGACGTGGTACGGCGTTCCAGAATTCGCTTGTGGAGACGGGCGGTAATCCTCGCGGGCCCCGTAGCTCATTCGCCGCTCGCACGATGTCATAACTGCCGGGGTTCGGCCACTTGTCATCATCGAATTGAGTGACCCCGCAGGCGTTTACTTCTAGCGCGTGCATTATCAGCCGGCCACAAACGCCATCGATGTCGAGCATCACTTTTGAAATCGTAATCATTGGGCATCGCCTCCGAACCGTGAGACCAGAAAAAAGTTGCCGATCATGCCGCCGTCGCTGCGGAAGACTGCATCGCCAGCTTCGCTTTCCGCAGTCGCTTGGACGCCGTCGCGGCCGTTATACCTAGCCGTCGTGCAATTTCGCGAAGTGATAGCCCATCGCGGAAGTGCATCGCGGCCACTGATTGCAGTTGGGGGTCGAGGATCATCTTCATTGTTTCAGGTGCGGTGCCATCGACGAGGCGCCCAAGAGCCGTCTTCGCCTTCTGCAATCGTCTGACGACGGTGTATCTGTGGATGTTCAGCCGGGACGAGATTTCGCGGTCGGACAATCCGTCGATGAAGTGCATCGCGGCCACTGATTGCAAGCGATAATCGAGCCGACCGATCGCTTGCGCGGTGTCGCCTTCCTCGTGGCCTAGAGCGGCTTCTATGAACCGCGACGCCTCGTCGCAATACGATCGTGCGGGGCTCCGCGCGAGCTTCTTTTTTCTGAGCAACCAGTCGCTACGCGTGTTTTTCGGCGATGTCTTGCCACGGGTGATTCTCTTTTCGGGCGAAAGTGCCCGAACGAATGCGCGCTTGGCTTTTTTGACGATCTCAAGCGGCCGGTCGGTGCGATCGTCAGGCGTCCCGCACGCCTCGCGGGCCATCATATCATCGAGGTAGAACGATTCGAGAATCGCCCGCTGGGGCGGCTCAAGCTTTGCCAACGCGGCGCCAATGGCGGAGATTTCCTCACGCGCGATCAGTTCGTCCAGAGGCAGCGGCGTGCGAGCATCCGCAAACTCGGCTTGGCTGCGAATCTCTTTTTTGCGCTGGCCCCTCGATCGGCATTGAAGCCAATTCTTGCCAGACAAGCGGCCGATGTGGCAGAGCCACCCGCGGAAGCAATCGATCGGCTTGTCAGCGAGTTTTGCAATCCTGATCCACGTCGTTTGGCACACCTCGTCCACGGTGTAAGCGTCGAAGCGAAACCACCATTTCAAGAGACGCTGAAGTCTTGGGTTATTCCGCCGGTGCAATTCGGTGAACGCCCCATCGCACCGATTCTTGCCATACTCGCCGAGCAACGCTTCGTCAGTCCATTCGGAATAGACAGCGGCCGCCATAGGAGAAGCCCTCACAGTGTAGAGACCGTGCCAGGCAAAACCTGCCGCCCAGAAAAAGAGCGGGAGCGCCGCCGGCACGCCACCACGAGGCTTCTGACGGCCGGCAGGGGCAATGCGCAGCGACGCCCCCTTTCTCGAAAGTGCGGCGTAGATGCGTTGCTTACCCTGCGGTTCGCGAATCAGCGAGCTGAATCGCGGTCAGAATTTCGTGGTGTAAGCACGACAAGCGTTGCACAAGATAACGTGTGCGTCGAGTTTTCGCAGCGCGAAAGATGCGAAAAATCTCCCGGCTAGTGGCAAGTTTGCCGGCAGTGCGGAAAATAACGCCCGCGGCGCCCGGCCCGGTGGCGGGTTGCAATCACGCCAAAGGTCAGAAGCGGCCGGGGCGCCGCGGCGCACGAGGAATCAGGCGGTCGCCCTGTCAAGCTTCTGCGTCGGGCCCTTTGGCCGCCGAAGGTGGTTGGATTTCGACCCCCGCGTTGCGGGCAAGGTCACAGAGCCAACTGCGGAAGTGACCTATTCGTCGGCCGGCGGATTTCGCCAGCGTGATCCACGTCGTTTGAGCGACTTCATCCGCGGTGTATGCGTCGAAGCCGAATCGTCGAAGCCGAATCGTCAAAGCCGAATCGTCGAAGCCGAATCGTCGAATTAGAAGGCATCGCAGCGGGGCATTCCATCGCCGATGCAATTCGGCGAACGACGCCTCGCACCCTTCAGAGCCATAGGCCGCGAGCAGAGCTTCGTCGGTCGCGTCGCCGGTCATGTTCGCACCTCCATCCATCCGTGGTTGGAAACGAAAATGGCCACGTCGATCCGCGGACGCATGCGCTCTGCGCAAGGTCAGGCCGCCCGCGGATCGACGGGCCGAAGTGGGAGTTCCACGGGGCAGCGAGCGAGCTATTTAATCGTGCCCCGCGGCGCATGTTTCATCGGCAATCGGGCGCCGCAAACTCAAGAGCGCGTGAGAATTACGGCGCGGCGCCCGATTGCTAGCGAAACGCTGTCGGCGTCGATAGCATCAACCCGATACAACACGCCAGAAACCCGACACGGGAATCGCAAAAAAAGCCGGCTCGACGCGGGGCAATGCATCGGCCGGCGATCGCGGGCATTGCTGCCCGCTTGTTCTATGGTAGCCAAGTGGGCAACGTCGATTCAAGCACCTCGCCGCCTACGCCGCATAGCCAAACGGCCGATATGAGGACGCCTCGCGCAGAAATTGTCGTTCAATAAAGCGTTTTTGGCCTGGGCCGGAGTCTCGGCTAGGACAGCAGCGAGGGTGAGGGCGGCCGCCGCGGCGTCGCTGTCGATGGTCGATCGAAAATACTTGAATAGTGCCGACGCGTTTGGGGGCATCCATTTGCGTTGGCCTCCGTGCCTTGTGTTCTTGGTCCGTTTCCCCATTCGGCAAGTTTCGGCACTCCGATAGCGACAAGTTTAGCGGCGGTCATCGATCACATCCCTTCCGCTTCGGCTCGACGCCTGCGAGCGGCCTTAGCCGCCGGCGACGGTGCCGCGGTGCCGACGAGGGCCATAACCGCTAGGCGGATCGATTCCGAGAGTGTCGGCCAGGCATCAACGATGCGTTGCAAATCCGGCCCGTACTGCATTAGCACTGCGCTCGCACTTGCAATCGCCGTTTCCGCCGGGTATTTTGATGATTGGTCGAGGATTGCAAATCCGCCATCGTGGGTTCGACTCCCACCGGCGCCTGTTTTCATTCTCGATCGCACTCGCCGGCACAACTTCGCCCGGCGCTTCACTTGCGGAGCGTCGGGCAATTCGTTTTCGGGCGACGAAATTTCGCCGGCTTCCCACGGTTTCGATCCAAAAGGCACGGTTTCGCCCCGCTGCGCTGCACGGACGGAACCGTGCGATCATTGCTAGCGGATGTGCTGGCTGTGGAGCTTTTCAGCCGGGGAGCGGCAGCGAGGCGCTCGATTGGGATCCCGATGGCGGGTTCCATCCCACGGACGGCCCTGGCTATGCGGATGGCCAGCCGCTGAACACGCGGAAAGGGCAATATTAAGAGAGTTCTCGGATCTTTCGCCGCGGATGTAGCGCGGTTCGGCGCTGGCGAGCGAGTTCGCCGCGGCGGCCGGTCAATCCACCCGATAATATTGCGCGAGGGGATTGGCGGGGCGCAATCGCCGACTTCGGCGATACAACATCATTGCCGCGGTCAGGAGAATCGCATCGACGATGCAAACGCCGATGGTCGATTGCCGATCGTGGAAAGCGTTTCCGGCGAGAAAGAAGAGGTTTAGCAGCACAAAGGCGCCGCTGCAAACCAAGGCGCCTATTCGATACCGGGGTGCCGCATATGTGGCCGCCATCTTGCCCTCCGTCGAACGAGGCCGTGCCGTCGAAGCCCTATCGCCCCCGCAGCGAATCCGACGAGATCGATCGGGCTCCGGGCGATTTCCGTTGTTCCGAATCGAACGATCGGAATAGCGGCCCGCATTCTATGCAGCTTCGTCGCTTAACTGCAATTTCTCGTGGCCAATCGGAAGCGAATGCAAAACGTTCGGCGGTTGCCGCCCGCCGTGAAAAACTTCTGGCTCGGAACCATGGCGGCATGGCATCGACTATCCGCCACGGGGCTGGCCGCCGAAACACGGCGCAGCCCGGATCCGGATTCTTAGATATCGACTTTCTTTGCCGCGCGGAGGTTTTCGATCGTCTTCAACGTGCTGGTAACGAGCTTGTCCATTTCGTTATAGTCGGTTTCCGCCTGTCCGACGGCTTTTAGCACGGCTTGAACGCCGCTCTGAATCTTCTCGTCGTTGCCCCAGGCGTTGAGATAGTCGTTGGCATTGGCCTTGGCGCGCTTGGTGGCACGGTAGTTGGCCTTGACCACTTCGAACGACTGGCGAATTTTCGTATCCCATTCGTCGACGTCGTCCCACTGCTCATCGGCGAACTGGTCGGTTTTTCCGACCGCGTTGTCGGCGAGCTGTCCGATGGATTTCGATTCCTCGAGTTGCATTTTGACCTTCGTGGCCGCGCCGAAGGGCTGGCCGGTCATCGTTTCGAGGAGCTTGCCGACTTCTTGAATGGCATTTTCGATGGTTGGGCGCTGACCTTGCGTTTTCTTTTTCGCGCGATTGATCACGTCGACTTCGTCTTGGCCCAAATCCTGGGCCGCCCCGAACACGGCCACGTAAGCATCGTAGGACTGGGTGACTTTGTGGTTGAGCTCTTGGACGCGTTTGTCGGTGAACAGATACTTGCGGTTGATTTCGCCTTGGAGCGTTTTCCAGGGGCTGATAATGGCAGCATTCCAGCCGCCGAATTTTTTCATGATGGTGCTGACTTCCATGTCTTCCTTGTTGAGCTCTTCGAGCCGCTTCGTTTGTGCTTCTTGCGGCATTGGTTTGTTCGACTCGGCGTCGTAGCGGGAGAGCAGTTCGCGCTTGTTGTCGAAGGCGGTTTCGGCTTCCTCGCACTTTTTCTTGGCGTCTTCGATCGTGTTGAGCAATTCGCCGAGCGATTTCAACATCGGCTCGACACTCTGGCTGACGACTTCGGGATCGCTTTGCGTTTCTTGGAAGCGATTCAAGGTTTCGACACGGTTTCGAATGCTGGTTTCGACGCTTTGTACGCCGCCGGCGCGTGCGTAGGCCGCGTCGCCGCCGAGTTCTCGGTATTCGCGAACGTCTTCGAGGTCCTTGATTTTGGGATCGATTTTCGGGCCGAGGTAGGGATTGAGTCCCTCGCGGACGAGTCGCTCGGTCGCGGCGTTTCCGCCGAAGCTTTCGTACATTTTCTCTTCCGGCGACATCTTCGCGGGATCGAGATCCATCGTCTTCAAGAATTCGTCGCCGCCGGCCTCGATGAAGGCCTGCATCCGGCGCAAGAGCTTGGCCTTGTCTTTGTTGTCGGTCAGCTTGGTCCGTTTCAGGCCGCCAAGATCCACGGTGAAGTCCCAGCCCAGCTTTTGCATTTCTTCCTGCAGCTTCGGATCATTGACGAGTTTGTCGTCGTCCAATGTCTGCCGTCGCAGGCGAAGCTTGTCGAGCCGCTCGGAAAGAGATTTGATTGCCGACGGATCGAAGCCGATCTTCTCCGGCCCGATTTCCTTCGTGAGCGATTTGATCTCGGCCACGGCGGCGGGGCACTCCATGTTCTTTTGCAATACCTTCAACAAGCGGGCCGGATCGTCGCCCTTCATTTCGTCGAAGGCTTTCTTCGGCCAGCCGAGTTCGGTGAAGCGATCTGGTCCGTTGGGAATTTTCTCGATTTCCGCGATATTGCCGGTCCGGGCGATTTCTTCCAGGATGGCATTTTCGATCGCCGTGTCGACTTCGTTTGGCTTGGCATCGAAGACCTTGTGCAACACGTTGGCATAGGCGTCGGCGATTTGCACTTTCGTCAGCCGCGGGGCCGCTTTTTTGAGGAAGCGGATCGAGCGGCGCGTCATTTCGATCGTGTCTTTGCCGACCGACTCGCCCGCCTTCGGATCGAGCTTCTTCATTTCCTCGTTGGCCTTTTCGATCCCCTTGGCCACCTCGTCCTCGTCGATCGCGTTGATCTTGTCGAGCGCTTCTTTGGAAAACGGCTTTTGACCCTCGTCGCCGGCGAACAGGGCATTGTTGGTGAATTGTCGCCGGCTTCCCTCGAATGCTTTGCGGGTCGGCATGGCATTGCCTGCGTCGATGGGAATCAGTTTTGGGTTTCCATTTCCATCCGACGCGACGAGCAGATTGTTGCGCTGCCGATCCATTTGCAGCGTGGCGAAATCGAGGATGGCCACCTTCTCGATTTCCTGCGGCGGTATTTGATTGATGAAGTCCTTGGGTTTGACTTCGGGCCCGTTGATGCGATTGTTCAGCTCCTTGTCGATTTTTACGAAATTCTGGATCGCGCCGGTTCGTTTCGAACTGTTGCCGTTCTTCTCCGAAGCGACGTTGGGACTATCGATCGACACCAATGTGGTCGAGGAAACGCCACAATCCAGCCCGGTCAGCGAGCGCAACGTGTCATTAACTTTGCTGACGACGACTTCGCGCGGCGCGCCGCCACCTTTCGGCCAACCGCCGCCGGCGTCGAACTCGCCGTCGATCGGCTTGAAGATGAACGCCTTTTCCTTGGTCACCGGATCGGTAAGGAAGAACGACTCGGACGCGCCTCGGCCATCGCTATCGCCCAGCGGCTTGCTGCCGCCCCCTTCGACGATCATCTTGGCCTTGATCCGATTCGCCTGGGCCGATTGCTCTTCACTCCACTGGCCTTGCGGCAATTGGTCCATCTCGGTCTTGAGTTGCTTGCGGGCCCGCAGCGCGCGCACCTTCTCCAAGGCCGTTTTGCAAGTTTCGACCTTGATTTTCGTCTTTTCATCGGTCTGTAGCTTTTGTAAATCTTGCTCGTTGCCGTTTTGCGTCGCTTCGTTCACGCGCTCGTCGTAATCGGCCAAATAGGCTTTGGCGGCTAGTTCGAGGGCGTCGAGTTCCTTGTCGCCGGCGGATTTCTCGACGTCGGCCAGCGCTTTGAGCACCGGCTTGAACATTTTCCCATGGCCGCCTCCCAACACGCCGCGATCGGTCTGTTCGCCGATCTGCTTCGACTGATTCGGCGGGAAGGTGGCTTTCGGATCGGTGAGCGTGTTGGCGAGATTGTCGAGCGACTTTTTCGTCTGAATCTGGCCCTTGAGGCGATCGAGCGTCAGACCGCTGGTGCCGATCACGAGCGGGACCAATTTTTCCAGTTGGTCCATTCCCTCTTCAGCCGACTCGTATTGGTTGTTCTGCAAGCCTTGGAGCACCTTGGCTTTGGCCAATTTGATGTCGGCGAGGGGCTTGGTGGTGTCGGGCACGGGTTGTGACTTTTCGGCTTTCAGTAAGTCGGCCTGGATATTTTTCAGGCGCTGCTCGATTTTCTTGCGCCGCTCGGTATTCGTGTTTTGCTGATCTTCGACGTCTTGCTTGCCTTTGTCTTCGACGGGGGGCTGATTATTGCCGCCGGATAGTTGGTTGCGCGCTTTCTCGATCGACTCGGCCACGGACTGCAACATTTGCTGCTGCTCGTTGCGAAACGATTCGTCGATTTCTTTCTCGTCTTTCACCTTCAGCAGCGTCTCGTTGACTTGGCGGGCGACGATTTCATAACCGGCCGTCTGCTTTTCCTTCGGCATTTTCCCAACGGTTTGAATCTTGCCATCCCAGACATCGCGGCCGGGGTAGGTGCGTTTGATGTATTGTTGGTTTTCGAACTCCAGCTTTTTGTCCATCGGCGACTTCACCGGCTTGACCGGCGGTGGATTTCGCTTGTCGAACTCCTGTTGTTCGAATTCCATTTTCCGCCGCATCCGCGGATTGATTTGCTCTTCGATGCTCGAGCTGTTGCCGTTGCCATTGCCGTTGCCGTCTTGCTCCGGCGGGGTTTTTGGCAACGGGTCGTTCACCACCGGTGTCGGCGGCACGCAATCCAAGGCGACTTTGCGCTTGAGATCGCGCTCGAAACCCAGCTTCAGGGCAGTTTCCATGGTCGGGCTGGCTTCGGCGATTTCGAACTGATATCGCGAGGCCAGTTTGTCCCAGCGGCAAACACCGGTTTTCGCGCTGCCGCTGATCTTCTGTTTTTGGGCCGAATCGTTGGCGATTTTCTTCGCCGCGGTTTCATCCATGCCCACGCCGATCGCCGCATTTTTTCCCTGGAAGATGATTGCGAAAGCCATGTCCTTGGTTTTCGCGGCCTTGATGTTCTTGTCCAGAAGTTCTTCAACTGTGTCGCCCATGATTCTGGCCCTCACAACGAAATTAGAAAGTCTTGGACGTAGAAATGCTCAGCCACGCAATCCGTCCCCCACGGCACGCGCGTCGGGGGACGAAACGGCAACATTCTAACCGATGCGTTGGGAGCGGCTCAACTAGCCGCGCTCCAGAAAACACGCAGGAGATTCTGGAACGGCAATTTCGCGGGAGCCCGCAGTTTCAATCTCGAATTGGCGCGGTATCGGGCTCGGCATGGCGTGCGGCAATTCGCTAGAATCACGGGCCAGCGACGATCGCGAGCGGATTTCGCTTTTCGGCCCGTAAATGGAGTATCGTGGAGCTGCAACGGTCGAAAACGTGGATGCGCATCACTCCTTTGCTCGCGCGGCCGCCCCGGTCCGATCTTTCCCTCAATCGAAATCAATACAAGGATTTGCCCGCGTATGAAGCCTCGCCTCGCAACGATCATTGGCTTGCTGAGCATCGCACAAATCGCGGTTGCGGCCGACTGGCCCCAATTCCGCGGTCCTAATCGCGACGATGTTTCGCGCGAAACCGGCTTGCTCAAGTCGTGGCCCAGCGAAGGGCCCTCGCTGGTTTGGGAGGCAAAAGGGCTGGGGCACGGCTACTCGAGCGTCAGCGTCGCCGGCAACCACATTTATACGTTGGGAAATGCCGACAACGTCTCAAAAATGTTTGCCTTGGCCCGCGACGGTGGCAAGATTCTCTGGTCGGCCGAGGTCGGAGCGAGCGGCGGAAATCTCGGCTGCACGCCCACGGTCGACCACGACCGCGTGTATGCGCTTGGCCAAAAGGGCGACTTGGTTTGCCTGCGCACCAGCGACGGAAGCCGAATCTGGCATCGCGATCTGATCAAGGATCTCGGCGGCGTTAAGGGTGTCTGGGATTATTGCGAATCTCCGCTCGTCGATGGCAACCACTTGGTCGTCACCCCGGGCGGAAAGGAAGCCACGATGGCGGCCCTCGACAAGCTGACCGGCGAGACGGTCTGGAAATGCGCAGTCCCGCTGAAGTCGCCCGAAGCGGGATATTCGTCGATCGTTGTCGCCGAGGTCGGGGGCATCAAGCAATATGTGCAACTGCTCAATGGCGGAGTGGCGGGTGTGTCGACCGACGGAAAACCGCTCTGGCAGTATGAAAAGCTTGGCCCCAACACGGCCAACATCCCGACACCCATCGTTCTGAACGACGAAATCCTCGCCGTGGCAGGTTATGGCAAAGGGGGCGCGCTCTTGAAGCTCACCGCCAGCGGCAACCAGATGAAAGTCGAACAGGTCTACTTCAAACGCGAGCTCACCAACAAGCATGGCGGCGTCTTGGTCGTCGACGGCTTTGCCTATGGCGACACCGACGACAGCGGGCACCCATTCTGCGCCGAAGTGAGCACGGGCAAAATCTTCTGGAAACGAGCTCGCGAAGGAGACGGCCGCGGTTCGGCCTCGGTCACGTATGCCGATGGCCGCCTCTATGTGCAATACGACAATGGCGTGATCGCGCTGGTCGAAGCATCGCCCGACGGCTACAAGGAAACCGGCTCGTTTCACGTGAAGACCGATGGCCAGGCGTGGGCCCATCCGGTGGTCGTCGGCGGCCGGCTCTACTTGCGCGAAGGCAATTCGCTCTATTGCTACGACGTGCGGAAGAAGGATTGATTAGGCTCAAGAGAGCGGGACAACAAGCCAGCCGCATCCGCGATCTTTGCAACGCGCGGCGAGACGGCTGAATTGTAGCAGGCACACTCCGTGTGCCGTCGGCGCTCCGCGGTGCGTCGCGCACAGTGCGTGGCAGACGGCACCCTCCGAGGCTGTGATTTTTTCGGTTTCGTCCGTTTTCTGAAACGACCTTTTTGTCATGAACCGCTTTGGAGTCGGTTCTGAGCGATTTTCCGAGGTCGTTTTTCACCGTCGGCGCCTGCGGTTTGTCAAAATCTGAAAAACGCACATTCTTTCCGTGTGCCGTCGGCGCTCCGCGGTGCGTCGCGCACAGTGCGTGGCAGACGGCACACGGAGTGTGCCTGCTACGTTGGTTGCGGCCAAAGGCCGCTCTGCTGTGCCACTGGCTCTGCCGGTGTGAACTGCGAGTTGGCACGCTTCCCGCGCCAAGACACTGGCAGGGCCATCGCACAACTCGCGGAATTCCAAAACTTCTCCGCAAGTTGCGGAGAAGTTCATCGGTAAGAAACTAAGTCGCACGGCGCTCCGCGGCGGATCGGTTGAGTATAGCGGCCAGCGCCGCATCGAGTTCGGGGTAGCGGAACTTGTAGCCAGCCTTTTCCGCTGCCTGTGGCACTACTCGCTGCGATGCCACCAGCATCGACGCCATCTCGCCGAGAACCAGTTTCAGGCCGAAATACGGGGCTGGTAGAAATGCCGGGCGATGAAGCTGCTTCGCCAGCGCGCGCGTAAGGGCCTTGTTCGTGACCGGATGGGGCGCTACGGCATTGAATGGCCCCGAGATGCTCGCGGTCTGCGCTGCAAACAGCAGTAGACCTGCCTCGTCGTCGACGTGAATCCACGGCATCCATTGCCGGCCGCCGGCCAACGGTCCGCCCAGGCCGAGCTTGAACGGCAGCAGCATTTTTTTGAGCGCCCCGCCGTCGCCGAGTACGACGCCTGTGCGCCCTAGCGCGACGCGCATCCCCAACGCTTGCGCCCTCCTGGCCTCTTCTTCCCAAGCGACGCAAACTTCCGCCAAAAAATCGTGCCCGGGCGGCGAGGATTCCGCAAGCCTTTCGTCGCCACGCGAACCGTAATATCCGACCGCCGAGCCGGAAATGAGCACGGCCGGCCGCTTCGCGAGCCGTTCCAAACCCGCCACCAGATTGCGTGTACCCGTGACACGACTATCGCGAATCCGCTCTTTTCGAGTTTTCGTCCAGCGTCCGGCGGCAACCGATTCGCCGGCCAGGTGGAAGACGGCCGTCACGCCGTCAAAGGCCTGGGCCGGCGGCGGACCCGACACCGGTTCCCAGCGATGAACGGCCGCTTGAAAACGACCGAGCGATTTCGCAACCCGTTGCGGATCGCGGCTCAACACAACCGGCGGCTCCCAACCGGCCGCCGCCAATTGCTCGAGCAGCCGCGTGCCGATGAACCCGCTCCCACCCGTCACCACGGCTCGCATCATGGCTCCCCATTGGACTTGGCATAATCGCGCGACCTATCAGGCCGAAGCGTTTCCGACGACATCCGTCGAGCGCCGGCAAGAACACTAACCCGAAGCGTTAGCGAGGACACTAACCCGAAGCGTTAGCAAGGACCCTAACCCGAAGCGTTAGCGAGGACACTAGCCCGAAGCGTTAGCGAGGACACTAACCCGAAGCGTTAGCGAGGACGAACGGCGAGTGGTCGGTCCATTGGCGTCGCTCCCTCGCTAACGCTTCGGGCTAGTATTGCAATTCTCGGTTTCCGGCCGGTATGTGCTTCGCGTCTGCGATACGGCTCGACCTTTTCCGATAGCCGAATAACCGCATTCGAAGGAGAAACTTAACCCCGTAGCGGGCCGCTCGCCGGCTCAATGGATCAATCCGTTTACGCGGAACCAATTGGCGCACAGCGGGGTCCATGACGTGGCCGGGTTGTTCAGCGACATGCCGAAGCCATGCTGGCCTTTTTCGAATACGTGCAGCTCCGCGGGAACTTTTGCCTTCCGCAGTGCCAGATAAAACATCACCGAATTCTCCGACGGCACGACCGTGTCTTCCGAGCTCGACACCAGAAAAGTCGGCGGCGTTTGCGGTGTGACCTGCTTTTCGCTCGACAGGCTTTCGACCAACTTCGGATCGGGATTCGGGCCCAGCAAATTATGGAGCGAACCAGCGTGCGTCGAGGGAGCGGTTAGCGTGATCACCGGATAGATGAGCACCATGAAATCGGGGCGGCAACTGAGGCGCTGGATCGGGTCGGCGGAGTCGCTATGGCCGGCGTCGAAATGCGTGCCGGCGGTCGAAGCCAGATGGCCGCCGGCGGAAAAGCCGAGGATGCCGATCTTATGCGTATCGAGCTTCCATGCGTCGGCCTTGGATCGCAGCGTGCGGATGGCGCGTTGCGCGTCGTCCAGCGGCGCCGGATAATGGTAACCCCGGCCGGCATGGCGGTAGTCGAGCACGATCGCCGAGATGCCTAATGAATTGAGCCACACGGCGACATCGTTTCCCTCGTAGCTCATCATCACGCCGCCATATCCGCCGCCGGGCGTGATCACCGCCGCCGCGCCCGTGGCCTTATCGGCGGGTGCGGGAAAGAGATTGATCGTCGGCTTGTCGGCCGGCTTATCGCCTTTGGCGCCGGGAGCGCCATTGGGCCAAAGCAACTCAGTCTTCGGCGGCGCGGCGGACGAAATGGAATTGCCAGAGAGCAGGCCGAGAACGGCGATGGTTGCGATCGCCAGCGGATGGACTGTATGGGCGGAACTGGGCGCGTGTCGCATGGATGATTTGTTCCTGTGTTGCGGTACAGACGTGGGATGGCGGCGATGCGGAAAAAAGTTTTACCCCCAATTGGTCCGCCTGACGGTTGTGGCATAATAGTCGGTGACAGAACCACTGTCCATTTGGCCGGAAAGTGTCGTACCTCGCGAGCCATCGCGGAAGCCGGCGCGCACGCTTCGCCCCGAATCGGTTTACATGCATTCGCTTGGCGGAACATTGGAGCCCGTTTATGGTTGCCCAGGATTTGTCGCAGTTCAGCAAGCCCATCGGAGATTTGCTTCGTATGCCGCGTACGGCGCGCGAATGGGAGCCCTATCGACTGAGCGATGAGCAGGTGCGGTTCTATCACGAGCATGGCTATCTGCAAGGCGTGCGCGTTTTGGACGAGCGGCAGATCGAAATATTGCGCGAGGAACTGGCCGGGCTATTCGATCCGCATCATCCCGGCAACGAGCTGTTCTACGAATTTCACTCGAACGAATCGGTCGATGCGTCGCGAATTTTGTTTCATGCATTGGGGGCTTGGCGGATCACGCCCGGATTTCACGATTTGCTGTGGGCTCCCGCCTTCGTGATGGCGGCCAGCCAATTATTGGGCGGCGCGGTGCGATTCTGGCACGACCAATTGTTTTGCAAGCCGGCCCGGCATGGCGGCGTCGTCGCCTGGCATCAGGATTATTCGTATTGGACGCGCACGCTGCCGATGGCTCATCTCACCTGCTGGATCGGCCTCGACGACAGCACGCGCGACAACGGTTGCCTGCATTACGTGCCGGGGAGCCATCGCTGGCCGCTGTTGCCGATCACCGGGCTCGCCGGCGATATGGAAGCGATTCGCGAAGTGCTCGACGACGAGCAGTGGAAGCAGTTTCAGCATCCGGTGGCGATCGAGCTGCGGCGCGGCGAATGTTCGTTCCATCATCCCCTGTTGGTCCACGGGAGCTTTGCCAACAACACCGACCGTCCGCGCCGCGCTGCGGTAATCAACGTGGTGCGCGACGGGGTAAAATCGGTGAGCGACGAGCCATTGTTGGCCGGAGTGCCGCCCGTACCGAATGGCCAACCGCTGCGGGGACAATTCTTTCCGCTACTGTTGGATCCGGCCGATTTGGCGAAGCAAACGGGATGAATTGCTCACGCGGAGTCGCGGAGGACGCGGAGCGGCGGCCGCAGACGCACGTGGTGTTGGTCGCGGCTGATTTGCGGGCTTATAATAGCGCATCATGAGCACATTGGCTAAACTTTCCGTCGCAGGGCATGAAAAGATCGTCGCTACCGGCGTTTTCAATGGCAAGAATCGGCGGCGGATTGAACCGATCTGGGGAGAATTGCGCCTAATGAACCCGATCGGCTCGGAACATGCGTCGGCAATCGACTGGCTGAACGATTGGAGCCATTTCGCGGTGCCGCGCGGCAAGTATCGAGTGCGCATTCAGAATCCCGTCGCGTTTATGGATTAAGACAGTGAGCCGGAGCCCGATGTCGTGTGGGCCAAGTCGCGGGATTATGCGTCTCACCATCCGACCGTCGCCGACGTGTTGCTGCTGATCGAGCCCTCCGATAGCAGCCTCGAATTCGATCGAAGTGAAAAGGCAAATCTGTATGCCGCAGCGGGCATCGGCGATTATTGGATCGTGAATCTCATCGAACGCACGGTCGAGGTGCACCGCGATCCGCACGGGGGCCGTTACCACAACGTGCAATCGTTCGGCCCCGGCTCGCTCGTCGCCCCGATTGCATTTGCCGAAACACGACTCGATGTTGCCGCGCTCTTCGCCAAGCAGCGATGACCCTGGCCACCGGTGCTTAGATCGCCTTGGTTGGCGCGGGGGTTCGGCGAGCGCACGCCAGTTCAAACGCGCGGCGGTTGTTTCGGGCGCAACTGTCGGCGCAGGCGATGGGCAACGCGCCATGCCAGCAGCACGCCCATTCCCACCAGCAGCGCCAAGCAAATCGCGTTTTGCAATTGGGGAAGCGGCGGCCTGGAAAGATATAGGTCCCACAGCACGATTTGCATCACCGCGCTCGCCGCGAGCAACGGCCAGTTGCCGCTGCGAATCCACCATCGGGCACCCTGCCGGTTGAGACCGGTTTCGCCAATCGCCGGCGATTTGTAGGGGTTCTCCTTCGCTTCGAGCAATTCGCGCGATTCATCCATGGCTGGATTCTATTCCCCACGGTACAGCGGCGGAACGGGCTGCGCCGGCGGAAAGGCGGCGATTGTAAGAATTGCCGGCAAAATTTGCATAATCGGCAGAAACGATCGCGCCGGATGCAGCGGCATCGGCGATTCGCTTTGCAAGCTATCTTTTCACGGCAATTTGCCCCGCGGACGCTTGCGGGACGGCGGTCGCGAGTCGTTTGGCAATCGATTGGCAAACGGCGGCGTTTGCCGGAGAGCCGCCGAGTCTTGCTTCGCTCACACTGGCGACTGCGCTGGCCAGTGGCACACAACGCCAGTGGCACACAACTCCAGTGGCACACAACTCCAAGTGGCACACGGCGTGGAGATGCTCGTTTGTTTGCGACAATGGTCGGTGTGGCACTGGCAAGCGCGGTCTACCAGTGCCGCGACCCGCGCGCCGGCACGAATTGTGCACCCGCGACAACCCACACAAATAAAACGTCTTTCCAAATCGCAGCGCGGCATTCTCCGCTGATTGACACTTGTTTCGATCGGCGGTCTAACGGAGTCGGAGCCATTCGCGCTCGAAAATCTTCGATCTTTTCGGAGCCCGCTCGACCGGGAATTCTATGAGAGCTTCACGAACGCTTCGCTCGTTGGCGCCAATGGCAGCGATCGTCGCCGCGATGGCGCTGGTCCTCTGCAATACAGCGCGAGCCGATTGGCTCGGCGATTGGCTTGGCTGGAATCGGCCGACCCCGATCACGGCCGGCTATTATTATGTGCCCACGACTTCGTATCGCACGTTGTATAGCCCCGTGGCCGTAACGAGCTACATGCCGGCAACGACGCCCGCCTGTGGGGCATGCGGCGCGGGGGCCGCGGCGTCGTACATGCCGGTGACCACGTACGTGCAGAAGCCGATCTTGCAGGCTTACACTTCGTATCACTTGGTGTATGCACCGATCGTCGCTCCGCCGCCGGCTTGCGGCTGTGCGACGGCCAATTATCCGCCAGCGCCCGCCTGCGGTTCGTGCGGCTGCGCGAGTTGCGGCTGTGCGACAGGCGGCTGTGCTGCGACAGGCGGCTTTGCGCCGACGGGTTGCTCAAGTTGCGGAGCGGCGGTGGCTGCGGCGCCGGCGCTGCCCGTCGCCGCGAGTGCAGCGCCCTCGATCAGCTATATGGCTTCGCCAGCGACGGGCTACGTCGCTTCGTCGATCGCCGCTCCGATCACTTCGACGCCGTATCTGCCGAGCGCGGCCACTGCAGGGCCGATCGATTCGGGCCCTGTTTATGCGTCTGGGCCGGTGCCGGTCGTTTCGACATATCCGCCGAGTTATTCGCCACAGCCTTGCCCCGTGTCCGGTGCCCCGAGCGCGGCGAACACGTTGAGCCCCACCTATGCGATGCCGCTAACGCCGGGCGCACCGCCGGCTGGGATTCCACCGGCCGGAAGTTCGCCGACGTACGGCGGCGTGATTCCGCAGGGAACGCCGACTTTGGCGCCTCCGGCCGGCGGATCGTCGGCGGATGTCGCTCCACGGCTTCCTGGGCCCGTGCCGCCCAGCGGATCGATTTCGCCAAATGCCGCGCCGGCCTCGCCCAACACAATTCAACCGCGAATTCCAGCATCGCCGGACGACACGCAGCCGGGCACGCAAAAAACGTTCGAAAAGCCCGCAACGCCGGCCTCGCCGCCACAAAAGATGATTCCCGACATACGAATCCCGGCAGCACCCAGTTCGAGCGGTTCGCAACGGCCGCTCGATCCGAACAGCCGCACGGCCTATTCGATGCCGATGATGAGGCCGGGCATAAATTATTCGAGCCCGTGGCCGATCGCAAAGACGACCGCCGCGTTGATGCCGATCGTTCCCGCTTCGGCCGAAGCCCCCGCGGCGCCAAAGCCGCTGACCGCCGCCGATGCCGACGGCTGGCATGCCATGCGGTAGGACGTCGTGGTTCGTGACTCCGCGGTTTCCGAGCCACGAATTCCGAGCCACGAGCCCCGTCGCGGCTATCGCCGCAAAACGCGTCCGATCGGCTTCGGGCCAGGATGCGTGGATGGGCTGCTGCCGGGCAGCGGAATCGACGGGCGTTGCGAGAGTAGCTCGGCAACGACGCGGGCCGGGCTGTGCCAATCGATCCAACGGCGGGCCAAGCCAAGGGCCGTTTGACGGTAGTGAGCATATTGCTCGATGATCTCCACCAGCAGGATTGAAAATTGGGCCGCGTCTGTCGCAACCAATCCCACCGCTCCGCGAGGCGTTTGCCGGTCGGCTTCGGCAGCGAGAAAACAGGCTTCCACCTCGCGGAAATCGAGCGGCTGAGAACCATAGGCATTCCGCCATTCCAGCGAAACCGCTTCGGTTCCCTCGGGCAATCGCACGAAGGCTGTCGACAGGCGATCGGGGCGCCCCGGGCCGACCACAGTTGGCCAACTTGCGAGCCGGGTTCCATTCGATCCCCAGCAGGTGGCTTCTACGGCGGCATAGGCTCCGGAACACAATTTTAAATCGACCGGCCAGCGGCAGAATAAGACCAAATTGCCCGCGCCGCTCGGAACAGCCAATCGCACACCCGCTTTGGTGATCGCTCGGGCACACACCCGTTGCCCATGCCGCAGGCTGACATGATATTCGCGGTTTGGCTCGGCCAATTGATCGGCGAGCCAGGTTCCGGCAGGCACCACGACCGGCGCGCCAATCGCCAGCAAATCGACCAGAATGCCCGAGCAGCGAACGTTGTATGCCGCGCGGTCGTAGGGGAGGAGGCCGATATCGGTTTGCAAGGTTTGGCGGGCGAATTCTTCGCTATCGAGCGGAGCATCGAGCAGCTTGATGTGCTTGGGATCAAGCCGTTCGAGCATGGCTTTGCTTTCCACGACGGCAACGTTCGCGCCTTGTGCCGGGAGCGAGAAGTTACAATCCGACTGGATGATGAATCGGATGCGGTTGCCGGCCGCGGCATCGTTCGAAATGCCGCCGATGATTTGCGGCAGAAATTGATACCCCTTTTCATGACGTGCGTCGCCGAGATACGTGATGCGGAGCGGGCCGCTGTGCGTGGCGCTGCGATCCCGGCTCGACTGCAGCGCGGGATTCGCCGGATAGGGGAGTGATTGAAACTGCGCGACGCCAAGCCGATTGTATTGAACCGCCAGTCCTTCGGTAGTCGCGTAGAAATGGAGCCGATGATCGGCCGCTAAAGTCGTCGCTTTGCGAAAAGCGCGTTGCAGACCTTCCAGGTTGGACGCCTGAGCGTGGTAGTCGGGTTCGTAGCCCGCGAAGATCGGGAAATGAAATTGCAGGTGCCAATCGACGCCGCCGCTACGGTCGTCGCGCGACAGGAATTGGGCCAAGCCCAAGAGCTCCAGTTCGGAAATGGCGGCGAGAAATACCTGGTCGCCGGGTTGCAGAATCAGTTGCCGGAAAAGCGAGACGGTGTCGCGCTCGAAGGCCGTCGACCGTTTCGCGCGCCGCCGCTCGTTCCACCACGTGGTCAGCCAGCGCATCGGCCAACCCCGGTTCGACGCCTCAGCCGCTTCGGATTGTGCTGGCTCTGCCGCAGACGATCGCGATTCCGGTAATCGCGGTTCTGCCGAGACGGAGCCGATCGCCGCAGCGGCTCTAGCCAGAATCCGCCGCCGCGAGTAAATGCCTCGCTGATAGGTCGGCAACACGCGCCAATGCTCGGGCAACTCGGCGGAATCGCGAAACTTGCGATGCGTCGCCAGCCACGGCTCGAAGCCGACCTGTTCTGCCGCGCGCAGCAGATGGCGGGCATATTCGAAATGATGGCCGCCGACGCCTTGCAGCGAAGAATCGATTAAGACGAACTTGGGCATCGACAGCCCCCCTGAGGCATCCTTGCCAAAGGAGCCCATCTTTGCAGAGCCGACATTTCTTGCCAAGACCGGTTGATGCTAGCGGAGCGGCCAGGCAGGACCGTCAAAATGGGCGGCGACGGGCGAAACCGCAAGCGAGCTTTGCTATCAAACGGCGGATCAATGCTCGCTTGTGGTTTCGCGCGTTCAATTCAAAATGAGCCGGCGATTATTCGGCGTCGCCGACTTCTTCCTGCAACGCGCACCAGCGCTCTTCGGCCGCCGCGAGCTGTGAGGTCACGCTTGCCAGCTCGTCGTGCAATCGTAGCGACTCGGCCGGATCGGTCGCCGCGAGAAACCGGCCGTTGATCTCGCGCTTCTGCTCGTCCAACTTGGCGATCGATCGTTCTACGTTGGCGATCTCCTTGCGCAGCTCGCGATCGTTGCGCCGCGGTTTTAGGGCCGTCTTCGCCGCGCCTTTGGGAGCTGTCTTCGCCGTTGTGCCGATGCTCGCCGGCGGCTGCGCGAGGCGAGTTGCCGCTTCGCGCTCGCCTTCGTCGATCTCTTTATTCACGGAGTAGAGATACGCATCGTATTGTCCGTTGTAGTTCGTCACCCGGCCGTCGCGGACTTCGATGATGCAACTGGCAACTCGCTTCAGGAAATGCCGATCGTGGCTGGTGAAGATCACGGTGCCTTTGTATTCCACGAGCGCTTCGGCGAGCGCTTCGACGGTGTCGACATCCAGGTGGTTTCCCGGTTCGTCGAGGACCAGCACGTTGTATTGGCTCAATAAGAGGCCGGCCAGGCAAAGCCGTGCCCGTTCGCCGCCGGAAAGCACCGCGATCCGCTTCTTCACTTGGTCGCCGCGAAACAGCATTGCCCCGGCCAGATCGAGGATCGCTTGCGTCTTGGTGCCCGAGGCCGCGTTGCGCTCGAGGTAATCGAGCACGTTTTGATCTTGCGGCAGGCTCGTGTAGACGTGCTGGGCGTAGATGCCGATCTGGCAGCCATAGCCCCAGCGAATTTCGCCCGCCAAGGGCGGCAGCGAATCGACGACCGTGCGGAGGAATGTCGTCTTCCCCTGGCCATTGTCTCCCACGACCGCCGCTCGCGAGCCGTGGTCGATATCGAGATTGATTTCGGTGGCGATCCGTCGTTCCGGATAGCCGATGGCCAGATCGCGGCACCGCAGGGCCGGCCCTTTGCGCGGCTCGATGTTCGGGGCCCGGATGCGGGCAGTGAGTTCGTCGGCAGCGATTTCGATTGTTTCCAGCCGCTCGAGCTGTTTGCTTTTCGACTTGGCGCGGGTGGCGGTGCTTGCGCGGGCCTTGTTCTTGGCGATGAACTCTTCAAGATGCCGCCGCTTGGCGAGGATCGACGCGTTCGACCGGGCTTCATGCTCGCGCTGCTCGCGCTGATATTCCAAGAACGCATCGATCTTGCCGGGAAACATCGTCAATTTGCCCTGCGAGAGATCGAGCGTGTGGGTGCAGGTCGCGCCCAGAAACGCGCGATCGTGCGACACGATCAGGCAGGCTTCTTTGTAGTTGCGGAGAAAATGTTCGAGCAGGATCTGCGTGCGCAGGTCCAAGAAGTTCGTCGGTTCGTCGAGCAGCAGCAGATTCGGCTCATGCAGCAATAGGGCGGCAAGTTTTACGCGCGTTTGCCACCCACCGGAGAGCTTGGCGATTGGGCCTGTGAGGTAATCCCCTTTCAGTTCGAACTGGCCGGCCACTTCGCCGCATTTCCATTCCGGCTGGCCGCTGTCGCGCATCAAGAAATCGTGAGCGCTTTCGCCCGGCAAAAACGGATCGTGCTGCCGCAAATAGCCGAGCCGCAGCTTGGGGTGCCGAATGACTTCGCCCGCATCCAGTTCGACTTCGTCCAGGAGCACGCCGAGCAGCGTACTCTTGCCGGCTCCGTTTCGGCCGATGAAGCCGACCTTCACATCATCGATGAGCGTCGCGTCGGTGCCGTCGAGCAGCACCTGCTCGCCATAGCTTTTATGAGCGTTTCTGATTTGTAGCAGCACAGCCATAGATAGTGTGGGTACGTTTCGTTACGCGGTTGCAGCGTGATGCACGACGAATGCGGCCGGATAGCTTCGTTTTAATGGCGAGCGGCCGCGCGGCCAAGGCCATGTGTAGGGCGGGGATACCGAGCTGCGGCCCCTTCTCCTGCAATCCGCCCCCTTGCCAAGGAGCGAAAGTCGGCTAAGGTGGACGCTCCTGCCGGCAAACTTCACGCAGTTTGCCAACCCTACCGCTGATTTACCAAGACTGGCCAAGGCGGCCTTTTCTTGCCAGTTTTTCCCTCGTTTTCAAGTCTGAAACCCTGCAACAAGGACCCGATCATGTTCCAATTGGCCGCAGTGATACCTACGATCGCCTTCATATTCTTTGTAGATACCGCAAACCAGCCGGTTTCACTAAGCACCCTGGCCGTCCGGCCCGAAATCAAGAAACTGGATATCAACGCGTTTGAACAGGGCATTGTCGACCGTACCAACGCCGAGCGAGCACGATTTGGGTTGCCGGCATTGGAGATCGATCCGGCCTTGCAACGGCAGGCCCGCAATCACACGGCCTGGATGACGAACAATCGCTCGCTACAGCACAGTTCGGCCGCGGTGGGCGAGAATATCGGCCTCGGCCAGCGATCGGCCCAAGAAATCGTTGCCGACTGGATGAATTCTTCCGGTCATCGAGCAAACATCTTGAACGGCAGCTACCACAAGATCGGCGCCGCGGCCTACACTGCCGCCGACGGCTCGATCTATTGGTGCGAACAGTTCGTGCCGTAACGAAGCGGTTTCCCGGCAGGCGGTTGTAACGACCGGCGAAGAAACGCAAGCAGTTCAATCCGGCTTGATTGGCTCCAATAATGAGCGAAGCCGCTGCAAGAACGGCGCGAAGCCCTGCGGGCACTGGCGCGCCAACTCATCCACGTCGGTACGCTCGGCGACAGCCTCGCGGAATTCAGTGCAGTCAACTTGATGCTTCAATTGAGCGATTCTAGCCAGAAGTTGCTTTGGTCGGTACTCCGGTTTGCCGCTCGATTCGGAAAGAGACTCGACGTCAACGCCGCGCGGGTAGTGCTCGCGCACACGTTCGACATCAACCTCAAGTACGCCAGCGATTGCCGCCGGCGCTCCAAGCGTCCAAGCCTCAATCGACTTGATTGCCAGCCCCCAAATCGTCACATGATCCTTCACGCTTTTCGCTGCGCGCTCGACTCCATCCTGAAGATCCAAATTCCGATCAGCGTCGCGGTCGCGGTCTGCAACTACGACCGTTCCAGCGCAATTGTATTGAATCTTCGCAAGCAACGCCGCCGCAGCGATTTTACCGGAATATCCGCTCCTTTTTGCCGAAGGGTTTCGGCTGAACCGCGGTACTTCGCGCCATTCCATGGCGATCGAATCCGTGCCAACCACATCGGACGCCCGGCGCGCGAGAGCACAAACCGTTCCCCCTGCGGGCCGAACGAAACCGGGAATATTAGTCGGGGCTCCGATATCGTTTGCGCCCTCACCCACGAACAGGATTTTCACGTCCGATTCTCTTCAAACAGTTTGTTCTCTCCGAGGAGGTACCAGAGCTCTCCGGTGGAAAACTCCTTGCGCAGATCCTCCAGGTCCGGGATGTCTTTCATCGTCTGAACCTGGCTGCCTAGGGTATTATCGCGGCGAATGAAAACCCTTACTTCCTCCGGCATCGCGTAGTTCAGCAGCAGGGGGCTGTGGGTGGTGATAATCACTTGCCGCTTCCGCCCACCGATCTCGCCGGAGCAGATCTTGCGTAGTTGGTTCACGACAAACTCAAGTCGCGACGGGTGAAGCCCATTTTCGGGCTCCTCGATTAGTAGTACGTCAGCTGTGCAGCTATACGCGATCGTGAGGAAAGCCATTAGTAAAAGAGCACCGGTCGAAACTTGGCTAGCAGGGATTGTCACGGGCGGCACACTGCCGCCGGCGAGCACAAATTCCAAAACCTTCCCATGACCGTTACGGGCCGGAGGCAGGATAAATCGATCGAGTGTCGGAACCGCCTCTTTGAAACTGCCCTGCAAAGCGTCGAAATCCGAGCGGTCTGCAGAGTTTTGCATGATGTCGAGCACGGCCGCGAGATTTTCGCCATTGAAACTTAAGACGTCGCCCTGCTTTGGAACGGCAGCTTTCTTGAGAAGATCAACGTCAAACCGATACTCGATGCTCGAACTGAGCGCCCTTGCGATCGTCTTGTATGGATCGGCCTGCCGATTCCGCGCTAGAAACGTGGAGCCCGGGAGTGCCTGAGATTGCTGTTGTTGGCCGCCATTCAAAAGCTTATTAACGAGCATTGACTGGCCGTGCGATTCTGCTTTCTCGGTCAGAACGGTCCTTGTTTGATCGACTACCAAGTCCTCGATTGGCGGCCCCCCATCTGCCGGCAACTCGACCTTGTAGTGGAAGCCGCGTTCGGCGGCGCGCCCGGTTACGTCCCATTTGATTCTCTGGTCGCGATGGTGCCGCCAGACGAGCGTTCCAAGCACGTTCTGATTGAAATTCTTCGGAAAAGATTTTCCGAGCATCAAGTCCAGTGCCCTGACGGCTTGCATGAAACTTGACTTCCCGCTGTCGTTCGGCCCCACGAGGATGGTGAAGTCGCCGAGGTCGACGGTGATGTCCCTCAGGCACTTGTAATTCTCGATGTGAAGCCGCTCCAACATCTTCATCCCTTTCAGCAAAATCAGTTATCCATGCCAGTATAGCGCCAACGCGACCCTCGCAAAACGCTGGTTTCATGTATCGCGCCGACTCAATTTCCCCGCGGCGGCGGTTCGGTGGCGGCTCGGGCGACGGATTCGATCGCGATTGCGGAGACGGCGGCGCCGTAGTCGAGGTCGATGTTTTCCAGCGTGTCGTGCGTGTCGTGGTAGCCCTTGCGGTTGATGTCGTAGTTTTCCATGAACAGCACGCAGGGCACGCCGGCGTCGGAGAAAATCTGCCCGTCGGTGTTGAACAGCGTGCTGTGTGGGTCGTACTGGGTGCGAACCTCACCGGACAGTTGCGGGTGCGCCGCCACTTCGGGCATTGTGCCGTCGGTGGTGCGGCGGCCGCGGCCACGGCTGACCCGCTCCGGACGCTGATTCCACTGCGGCACCGACGCGTTCCACGCCTCAGTTGCTCGATGCGCCTGATAGGCCAGCCACATCGATTCGCGACCATGGCCGGGACAAATCTGAAACACGTCGCGATTGCGGTCGTTGTTGTGGGCTACCATATCAAGCACATACAAGCCCTGCACGCGGGTGCGCGATAGGTCGTGCATCGTGCCGTCGCGCAACCGCATTTGCAGTGTGTTTTGCACGAGCTGCTGGCAGAGGTGCCGGGCCCCCATGCAATCCGACGGGAATTCTTCGCCCGTGAGATGCACGAGCCAGATATCGCAATCCAGCTTGCCCGCGCGGCTCAGATCCAAGAACACTTCGGCGCCGAGCAGCAGCGCGGCGGTGGCGGAATGGTTGTCGTCGGCGCCCGCGGCGGAAAGTCGTGGGCCGTGGCCGCCGTGAGCGTAGCCAAACGTGTCTTCCATGTAGGCCGTGTCGTAGTGGTCGGCCATGACGACGGCTCGGCTGCGGTCGCCGCCGGGGATGACGACGATCAGATCGCGCTCGTGCGTCTCGCGATTTTGGTTTTGCAGCCAGCCTCCCATCCAGGGAAACGGAAACTCGGTTTGCCAGCGGAACGGCAAATCGCCCACCAGCACATCGCTGCCGGGCCACTTGCGCTGCACGAGATCGCGATAATAATCGAGGATGAAATCGCCGAGCGCTTCGAGATCGCGGTGATGATGGCCGAGCATGGACTGCGTGGCCGGGTCGCGCACGCAATCGGCGTTGTCTTTATTGACGTATTGGCCGGTGGCTAATTCGGCGATCAAATTCCAATACGCCTTTTCATAGGATCGCTTGGCCGTGCGGGAATAGGAAAGCGAGCGCAGGGTGCGCGCCGCTTTGCGAGATTTGATGACGACGGCCGTCGAACCGCCGCTCGACGCGGCGAGATTGGCCGCCGCGCGACCAGCCGCGGCATCTCCATTGGCCGAATCTGAGTCATCCAGCTGAATCGCTTCGTGCAATAAGGCCACCATCCGCTCGCCGGCGGCCGGAGAGCTCGCCCGAATCGGGATCGATTTCAGCCAATCCGACAACGATTCTTGCTTGGCCGCAGTCACCAGACTGCGCGCAAATGACGGCTCGAGCGGGCCCGCGTTCATCAAATCGCGCGTTTCGAAAATCTTGCGCAGATTGATCGTCGTGCGATGGTAGCGGGCATCATGATCGCGCTGAAACGCTTCGACGGCCAGGCGGTGGGGTTCGCGGTCGAGCAGTCGCGGCCAAAGCTCGATGGGGCGGTCCAAGTCGGGCTTGTCGGCGCGGTAAGCCGTCAAATACCCGAGCGGCGCATCAGGCAACATGGCGGGCAGGCCCGTCTCGTTCGACAAATACGCCACGAGCGGCCGATGATAAAACACCGCATGCCGGCCGACGCGGAGCGGCGGATAATAGAACCGATATCCAAACAGCCCACCGTCAGCCACCCGGCGCGCCGTGGCGATCAGATCGCGTTCGAAGCCGCGTGGGCCATCGAGCAGGGCATGAAAATCGCGCGTCCAGAATTGACAATTGCGGGCCATCGGCTTGCCATACAGACCGAGGTCGTCGGCCTGCGTGCTGAATAGCACATGGGCCACGCGATCTTCGTCGCTCGTGCATGCGAGTTCGTCTTCATAGCGATGAACGCGGCTCCAGCGATGCGTGCGCTGAAACGTGTTGCGCAGCGGGCCGTGCAGGTCGCCCGGGGGAAGTTTGCCTTGCGGCTCGTGCAGCCAACCCGACTGCGGCACGCGGAATCCGCCCGGCGCTTCGCGGCGAACGATCGAATGCAACAGCGCGATCTGGCCGGAAAAGGCGAGTTCTTGGGCCAATTGGTTGTACGTCGTTGAACCCCAAAACACCAAGCTGCCGGGAAAGGGGAGCAGGTGCAAATCGCCGCTGAGATAAGCACGGCGCACCGGCGCCGGAAGGCGCTCGTAGGGCTCGAAGGTGAGCAGGTATTTCACACCCGCGAGCTTCTGCCCCACCTTCCAAATCAGCGGCCCGGTCCAATTCGGCAACTCTTTCACGCGCCAATGTGGCAGAAGCGGTTCGCTGTCGTCGGCCATGACGCGAAAACCAGCCTGCTTCAAATCGGAAAGCTTGTCCATCGGCTCGCCATACGCGGCAGCGAGCAAGCGGCGAATGAAATCCAGCGAGCGCTCGACCGGCCATTCCACGCCCGGCTCGGTGTAGAATCCGCGCCAAAACGCCTTGGCCGGCCCTTGCTCGCTGGCGCCGAACAGCGTCCAGCGCACGCGCCCTTTGTCGTCCTGCGTTTGCGAAAGCGCGAGCGGGGCGAGCACGACGTAGCGCTCGCCCTGTGGAACGACCGTGTGCTCGGTCCAAAACGGGTTGTCACGCAGCTTGTATTGCGAGATGCCATGTGCCGGTTGGCAACGCCCCAGATGATGAAGCACGGTCACGAGCTGGCGGGCAACCTGCATCAAGCCCGGCCGCATTTCAAAAGCTTCTTCGAATTCCGTGATTCCCCAGCCAAAAGGGTCGTCGTCCAGCAACAGCGTGCGATCGTGCGAGCCGTAGGGCTTGCATCCCAAGCGCGGCGGAGGCATGTATTCGGAATACGCGCTGATCGGGTATTTTCCCTTGCCGTGAAACCAAGTGTGGTTCGCGAGCAACTGTTTCCATCCACGCTCTGCCATGTTAGGCTCATTGCGAATTGCGGGTCGGAAGCGTTGGGACCGGTTCCCAAACAGTGGCGTCAGCTTACCATGTTGGCTGGCCGGCGGTGAGGGGCGGGAGGCTAAGTGCGCGGTCAATCACGGTTTGACATGCTGGGTGAGGTGTGAGTGTCGAGCGGCAAGGTGCTAGCCGCCGGTCGGATGCGGTGCGACCGCCGAAAAACCGGCGGCGAGCGCCTTGCCGCTCACGAGACGTGGAACCCCCTCAATCTCGCGTGGACGGGCTGCTAGGTTTTGGGGGCTCGGACTGACGATCACGGCGAAGCGGGGGAATGACTTCGGCGTTAGCCTTCGACTCGCACGCCAACGCTTGCCAGGCTGTTCTGCGTCGCGTTGAAGATTCTAGGGAGAACCACGCTTGATCCGTCCAACAGTTCCTGCCGACACGGAAACTCTGGTCCCGCTGGCGCAAGAGACGGGCGTGTTCAAGCCCCATGAAATTCGCGCGCTGCGCGAAGTGCTCGACGATTATCACAGCACCAACCAGCGGCTGGGGCATCGCTGTGTAACGTTCGAGCAATCGGGCCAAATCCTCGGTTTCGCCTACTTTGCTCCCGCGGCAATGACCGATCGCACCTGGTATCTCTATTGGATTGCGGTAACTCGCCAAACCCAAGCCCGCGGCATCGGCGGCAAGCTGCTGAAGTTCCTCGAGGAAGACATTCAGCGAGCGAACGGCCGGGTGCTGTTCATCGAAACCTCATCGCTGCCAAACTACAGCCTGACGCGCAAGTTTTATATCAAGCATGCCTACGAGCATGCCGCCACCCTGGCCGGCTATTATGCCGACGGCGACGATATGATCGTGTTCCGCAAGCACTTCGGTGCGCCGCCTGCTCCTTCCGCTGTGCCCGCGACCACCACGACGCAGGCATCTCCGGCGCCGCCAAATTAATTTGCGGTTCCCTTCGATTTGCCGGACGCGGTCCGGCATGCCGACCAGCTCGGTGAGGGCGATGGCGTTGCGGTGTGATTTCGGCGGCGTCGACCGCACAGCCGAGCCGATCCGCCACGACGCGCGGTGCCCCCAAGATCGTGCTCGGCCGAGGGCAAGTGCAAACAGCGCTCGGCCACATATTGGAGTTGCCCGCGCCGTCGGATGCGGCATTTGGCGAAGCGCCTTGCGACGGACTCAGGCGTAGATGGTCGTGTCGTGCATGTTCGCGTCGCGGAATGCCTGTTTTCTTTCCGCACACTTGTTGCAGCGGCCGCAGTGCAACAGGCCAACCGGGGCGATGCACGAAAACGAATCGCCCAGCGGATAGTTGTCGCTTAGTCGCATCACCTCGGCTTTGCTGAGATGCTCGAATGGCCGGAGGATTTCGATCTTCCGGTCCAAGCCGATGCGATATGCCGTTTGCAGGGTCGTGAAGAATTCGTCGGTCGCATCCGGGAAAGGGTTCGACCTCAACGTTGCCAATGCCAATTGCGTCAGACCGTGCATTTGGCACCAGACGGCCGGCTTGATCGTCAGCAGCGCGTTGCGGCCGGGAAGGCCAACCGCTTCGTCGGGCGTGTTTTCACCGGGAACGGATTGGCCCGTCAGGCTCCAATGGCCGGCGTAGAGATCGTCCAGCGGCAAACTCAAGAGCACCAGATCGCGCACCCGGCTGCCCGACGGCAAACCGAGCCGCTCGATAAACCGCCGCAAGCCGTTCATCTCCGCTTCTTCCCAGGTCACGCCCGTGCGAACGTAGAATGGTTGCACGTCGTTGCCCTGAGTTAGCAAGCGTCCGAGCAGGATGCAGCTATCCAGGCCGCCGCTGGCGAGCAATCCGACCGCAGATCGAAAAGGCATTGAGGCCATCGTTCGAATGCTGGCTGCTGGGAAGAAGGATCGTCAAGCAGGTCGGCCGATCGGCCGCCGCGACGGGGTTTCGCCGGGTGTTAGCAATTTCCGATCGGTTTGTCAATGAAATCGGCGCGTGG